>JBAWVV010000511.1:0-3047 GCA_037147115.1 Planctomycetia bacterium
GGATCGTAGGGCCACCCTTTGACCGGTGGCCGGAGGACGACCATGCCGCCACCCGAGCCTTGCCGCCTCCCGAGCCTTGCCGCACCCCTTTGGGCGCTGGTGGCGTTCGCAATCTGGGCGGTGGCCCCTCCCCTGGCCAGCGCCCAGCGGATCGCGCAGCAATTCGATCAGCAATCGGCCGGGGCCTCGCAGGCCCCCATGGCCATGGCCAACGGCCCGTCACCGACCTCGACCACGTCGATGAATCTCACCCCGCACATTCCCCGCCCGGTGTCACGGCCGGAGTCGTGGCCGGGTGGGAAGCCGGGGGGCCCGGCCGGCAGCAATCACGTTCTCTCGAGCATCCGCAATCGCCCCGGCGCTCCCCTCTCGCTGCTCGGCGAGGAACCTTCCGCGGCCGAGGAGGCCGAGGAGGCCGGGGGAGTGATCCCGGCGTCGTTCGACGAGCCGGTGGAGGATGGCGCGCCGGTGCCCGGCGCGGAATCGCTCGGCAACACGAAGGTCGTCGCCCGCGTCGGGCCCGAGGTGGTGCTCGAGGGGGATCTCCTCACGCCGACGGCGCTGGAGTGGCTGGCGAAGGTCACCCCGGGCATGAAGCCGGAGCAGGTGCGTGAGCTGAAAGTCCAGATCTGCAAGCAGGTCCTGCCACAGCATGTCGATTCGCTGATCGTGTTCGTCGATGCCTGCCGGACGATCCCCGAAGGACGGCTCCCCGAGATCGAGAAGAAGGTCAACGAGGCCTTCGACGCCCAGCAACTCCCGCAGATGGTCAAGGCAGCCGGCCTCGGCTCAACAGCCGAATACGAGGCCCTGCTGCGGTCGCGCGGCCAGTCGATCGACCGCATCCGGAAGATGTTCTTCGAGCGGGCCCTGGCCCAGCAGTGGGTGCAGCAGAAGATCAACTCCGACGCCGAGATCCCACATGCCGAGATGATCGCCTCCTATCAGGCCCACCTCGCCGACTACGACTTCCCCGCGAAGGCCCGCTTCGAGCAGTTGACGGTGAGAGTCGGCCGGACGCGGACCCGGCAGGAGGCCTGGAACCAGCTCGCCGAGATGGGGAACGACATCCTCGAAGGGCGATCGTTTGCCGACGTCGCCAAGGAGCGATCGGAGGGGCCGGCCGCCTCGCGCGGCGGGCAGTTCGACTGGACCACGAAGGGGAGCCTCGTCTCGAAGGTCATCGACGAGGCGATCTTCACGCTCCCCACCGGACAGCTCTCCGCAATCCTCGAGGATGGGGACTCACTCCACATCGTCCGCGTCGCAGAGCGCGTCGACGCCGGCCGGACGCCCTTCATCGAGGCCCAGGTGGGGATCAAGGACCAGCTCACGCTCGAACGCCGCAAAAAGGAGATGGACGACTACCTCTCCAAGCTCCGCGAGCGGACGCCGGTGTGGACGATCTTCGATGCCGATGCCGGGAGCGGCGTGCAGACCGCCTCCGGAACCTCCACGACGGGCGGCGCGACCAGGCCGCGCTGATCGCCTGATCGCCTGATCCGCGCCGCTGCCCCACGCCCCACCGACCGGCACGACCGGATCGGTCGCCGGCCGATCGCCGCGCCGGCCGACCGTTCCCTCCCCGGACGAGGGTCGCCACTGATTGCCGACACCCTCTCCGCGGGATAAACTGCCGGCTCTTTCCGCCCCCCGCTCCGCGGCGGCCCTCTTCCGCCGCCTCTGTTGGAACCCCCATCCATGAGCTCCCCCGACCCGAAGTCCGCCGCCGTGGCCGCCGCCCCCGTCTGGGAAGGCACGAAGCTCGACGGGACGGCGCGGCTCGAACTCGACGGCAAGTCGTTCGAGCTACCGGTGATTGTGGGGACCGAAAACGAGCGGGCCATCGACATCTCGAAGCTCCGCGGCCAAACCGGCGCGATCACCCTCGACGAGGGGTTTGTCAACACCGGCTCGACGACGAGCTCGATCACCTTTCTCGACGGCGAGCAGGGGATTCTTCGATACCGCGGCTACCCGATCGAAGTCCTCGCCGAGAAGTGTGACTTCGTCGAGGTCAGCTACCTCCTCATCTATGGGAAGCTCCCCAACGCCACCGAGCTCGACGCCTTCCGCCAGTCGCTCTCGCACCACACGATGATCCACGAGGACATGCGGGCGTTCTACGGGGGCTTCCCCCGCGACGCGCACCCGATGGCCACGCTGGGAAGCGTTGTTGGCGCGCTCTCCACCTTCTATCAGGACTCGCTCGACGTCCGTGATCCACGGCAGGTGGAGGTGAGTGTTCACCGCCTCATGGCGAAGCTGCCGACGATCGCCGCCTATGCCCACAAGAAGTCGATTGGCCAGCCGCTCATCTATCCGCGCAACGATCTCTCTTATTGCGAGAACTTCCTCCAGATGATGTTCGCGGTGCCGTGCGAGGAGTATCACGTCGACCCCGACTTCGCCGACGCCCTCGACATGCTGCTGATCGTCCATGCCGACCACGAGCAGAACTGCTCGACGTCGACGGTACGGATGGTCGGCTCGAGCGACGCGAATCTGTTCGCGAGCATCTCGGCCGGCATCTCCGCCCTGTGGGGACCGCTCCACGGCGGCGCTAACCAGGCCTGCGTCGAGATGCTCGAAAAGATCGTCGCCGACGGCGGCGACGTGAAGAAATACGTCGCCCTGGCCAAGAAGAAGGACTCGGGCTTCCGCCTGATGGGCTTCGGCCACCGCGTCTATAAAAATTACGACCCGCGTGCCCGCCTCATCAAGGCCACCTGCGACCGACTGCTGGCGAAGATCTCCCGCCACGACCCGATCTTCGACATCGCCCAGCAACTCGAGGAAGTGGCGCTGGCCGACGAGTACTTCGTCGAGCGGAAGCTCTACCCGAACGTCGACTTCTATTCAGGGGTGATCTACCGGGCGATGGGGATCCCCGTTCAGATGTTCACGGTGCTGTTCGCGATGGGCCGCCTCCCCGGTTGGATCGCCCACTGGATCGAGATGCACCACTCCCCGACGAAGAAAATCTGCCGCCCGCGTCAGGTTTACACCGGCGAGAAGCTCCGCGACTTCGCCCCGATCGGCGAGCG
>JBAWVV010000512.1:0-3043 GCA_037147115.1 Planctomycetia bacterium
CTCCGGCCGCGGGACGGGATGGAGAGGTGTGCTCGATCAGCGGTCGCGGAACACGCCGATGTGGAACGGGCGGGGGGCCGGCTTGCCGGACGGATCGTAGGTCCGCACGCGCATCTGCAGCTTGTCGGCCATCAGTCCGACGGTGATCAGGCCCGGTTCCACAGCCTCGTCTATCGCGCTGCCGATCGTGCCGGAGAAGTTCGTCTTGGCCTCGCCCTGGAGAGGCACCTTCCAGGTGATCACGTAATCACCCACGCCGACCGTCTCGCTCTTGTCGATCATGAAGCCACGGGCGATCGAGCCGTCGGCCTTGATGACGCAGGCGAGCCGATTGAGAAACTCCTCCGCGGCCGCCGGCTTTGTTTGTCGGGCGGCCATGAGCGCTGGCACCAGGAGGAGGGCCACAGCGACGGAGAGCAGCTTTGCGGCGGTTGTCGATTTTTTAATTGGTTTTCTCTCGGGTAAAAGGGAACGAGATACGGATCGTGAACGGTGATCTGACTCCTTCTTGAACGCAGCAGTCAACTTCGTCAACCATGCCGGGAGGCGTTTTGGGACGAAACGGGCAGAGTCGAGGGACGAAACGGGTAGGAGCGGCGCGATCGCCTCCGCGACTCACCCGATCTGCGCGAGGCCGAAGGTGATTTTCCCGGGGGCGTCCGGCTGGAAGGCAGTGAATCCGGCGTGCAAGGCAAGGCATAAATGGATCATGGGGCGCCGGAATCCGTTTACGGCAGCGGGGCGTGTCCCCTGCGATGGTCCCACTCCGAGCAGGCACGCCTAGGTCATGCCCGCCAGATCTGCAGCCGGCAATGCCGGGCGGCGTGGGCGAAGTCCTGATCGGTGGTCAGGAGCGTCAAGTGGTGGCGGATGCAGAGCTGGGCGATCAAGGCATCGATGGTTCCGATTTGCACACCGGCGCGGCGGCATGTCGTGCGGAGCGCCGCGGCGTCGACATGGTCTTGTCGATCGGGCTGCACCAGCGGCAGCGAGGAAAAGCGGTCGATGATTTGTGCCCGCGCCTTGGGCCCGGAAAACCCTTGCAGCAACTCTTGGAGAATGAGGCCGGTCATCATGACCGTCTGCGCCCCGAGCAGGGCCTGCTCCAGATGCCGCACCTCTGGCAGGTCCGCGACGACGTCACGCCGCAGTGCCAACGACCAGACGCTGGTGTCGACCAAGAGCATCATGCGCGACGCGTGCGTTCCGCCTTGTGATCGAACGCCGAATCCCATTCGAGCTTACCGAGCAACTCCGCCACGCGGCGCTGCTCGCGCCGGGCGATGAACTCGTGCAGGGCCTTGGTCACGGCGGCCTTCTTCGTCCGTTCACCGCTGACACGCAGCGCCCGCTCCAAGAGCTCTGGATCGATGGCGAGATTCGTAGCCATGTGTCGTTCCTTGTGTGGTGGTTCACACATAATACCGTCTGCAGACGCCGTTGGAAAGGAACAGCATGCGACGTCGCAGCGGGGATCGCTGGCTGTGCGTGTCGCCCGCGCGACTCACCCAATCTGCGCCAGTCCGTAGGCGAAGGAGTCCATCTGCGGCTCCCTGGGAGGCGATGCCAGGACACGTGTCGGCCGGGGCAATCCTGGCCGCGACGGAGAGCGGCCAGCCGGGCCCAATCGTTGTCAAGCGGCTCCCGTAGCCAAAGCATCGAGCGACACGCCAAGGGCCGTTGCGAGCCGGGCAGCAATCGACAGCGTCGGTTCGCGTTCATCCTGTTCGAGTTGCGAGAGATAGCCCTGGGAGATGCCGGCCTCGGCTGCCAGTTGAACCTGCGTCTGCTGCCGGGCTTCTCGTGCACTGCGGAGCTTCTGCCCCAGCGTCAGAAGGCCTTCCCGCCGCGCCGCCGCTTTTCGCCCTGCTGCTATCCGGCCGCGGATCTTCGCTTCGATCTCCGGCTTCTCGAGATCGATCTGCTTTCGGATGGCGTCGTACTGCGCGGCTTCAGTCGCCGTCACTGGCCGTTTGCGGGTGATGCGTTTCATGCTCGTCCAAGTCCCAGCAGACCTGACTGAACCCCATGGATCGCTCCGCGTAGCGGTCAATTATAGCTATCGCAATACGCTGGGCAACGGAGGATGGCGGCCGCCCCAGTTGCTCGCCGGAGAGTGTACGGGCGTATACTCGTCTGTCAACGCATGGCAGGAATCGCTGACGCCCGAGAAGCGCTACCGGCGATCACCTGGCGGCTCGCGAGGCCAAGGGCGAACACCCAGCCGAACCCTTACGGTGTAAAATGACACCGGCAGCGGCGAGCGTTTTCATGGGTGGGCGTTGCCGGCCCCCTTTTCCGAGGAGAACCGCATGACGACCCTGGAGGAAATCATCGCAGCAGCCAAGACTTTGAGCGCGGCCGAACGGCTGCGACTTGTTGATGCGGTGTGGGATGAGGCCTCGCCGGAGAGTTGGCCGAGGCCGAGCCAGGCGTGGATCGAGGAAGTTCAGCAGCGCTCGGCCGACTACGACGCCGGTCGGATGCCCGCCACTCCCTGGCCATCGGTGAAGGCCCGGGCCCGGCGCGAGGCCGGTCTCGATGGCTGACGTGGTCGTCCTCGAGGCTGCCGCAGCCGAGTACGCCGCCGCGCTGCGGTGGTACGCCGAGCGAAGCGTCGCCGCTGCCGAGGGATTCGAGACGGCGATCTCTCAGGCGATTGAGGCGATCGCCCTTCAGCCGCTCTGGTATCCGGCGTGCGATGAGCGACACCGATTCGTCATGGTTCGCGGCTATCCGTATCAGTTGATCTACCGCCTCGACAGCCCCGATTCCCTCGTGGTGGTTGCCGTGGCCCATGGCAGCCGCGAGCCGACCTTCTGGCTGGGGCGGTGATCCCCCGCGGAAGCAAAGGATCCCAGCCCTTTTTTGCTTCCTCACCCGATCTGCGCAAGGCCCAGCGTTTCCCCCCAGCGCTTCTGGATGAGTTGGCGGAGGCGGGTCAGTTGCGGGTCGGCGAGGAGCGGATCGCGCTCAAACAAGGCAAGCGCGTCGCGGCGGGCTTCGGCGACGACCGACGCGTCGCGGAGCAGATCGGCGAGAT
>JBAWVV010000513.1:0-3040 GCA_037147115.1 Planctomycetia bacterium
GAGGCCCGCAATCCAATGGGGTATCCGGAGTCGATCGGCGACGGCCCGTCGGTCCTCCCGGCCTTCCCGCGCCGCGTCGACGACCTCCAGCAGGTGCCCGGCGGGCTCGATCCGAACCGGGTGCCAGAGCATGCCGAGGATCCCGACGGGCTCCTCGCCTGGTTCCAGGAGCCGTTCCCCGCTTCACCATGCGACCGCAATCTCCTCGATCCTGCCTGGATGGGCCCCGGCGAATACGCCTATCACAAGTCGGGGCGCCGCTGCTGGTGCTCGCGCGATCACACGCGCATGTTTCGCATGAGCTACATGGGGCGGCTGTGGCTGGCGCCGGAGCTGCTCCTCTGGTCGACTTCAGGCAACTCGCTGCCGGCGCTCGTGACGTCGAGCCCCGCCGGCACCTCGGCCGCCCAGGCGGGCGTCATCGGTCAACCCGGCACGACGATCCTCTCCGGCAACGACTGGGCCCCCGGCACCTTCCGGCCGGGCGGACGGATCACCGTCGGCTACTGGCTCGATCCGACCCAGCACGACGGGATCGACGCCCAGTACTTCCAGCTCGCCGACGCCACGTCGACCGGCACCTTCACCAACCAGGGCGGCGCGGTGCTCCTTGGCCGCCCCTACGTCGACGCCTCGACCGGTCAGCAGGCCGCGGTGCTCCTCCCGCCGCCGAACACACTCCCGGCCGACCCCGCCCTCCTCTCCCGCGCGATCACGGCGACGCAGGACACGTCGTGGCAGGGGTTCGATCTCCTCTACAGGCGCTCCCTCTCCTGCGATCTCCTCCACCGCCGCTGGCTCGTCGGTGGCTACCGCTTCCTGCAGCTCAACGACAATCTCTCCGTCATCGACCAGTCGACCGTCTCGACGGGGGCCCCCGGCGGCTTTCCGTCGACGTCGATCCTCGCCACCGATCTGTTCAGCGCACGGACGCAATTCCACGGCGGCGAGCTCGGGCTGATCGAGAAGTGGTGGTACGAGCGCTGGGGCTTCCAGCTCCTCGGGAAGATGGCCCTCGGAGGGAGCTTCTACAACACCGACATCGGCGGGCTGACGACGACGACAGTCACCCCTTCGGCGGGCGGAACACCCTCGGCCACCTCAACGGCCGGGAGCGTCTTCTCCCAGCCGACGAACATCGGCAACTACGGCTCATCGTCGTTTGCAGCCGTCGGCGAACTGGGGGCCACGGTCGACTGGGCGATCTGGTCGCAGTGCCGTCTGTCGGTCGGGTACACGTTCCTGTGGTGGTCGCAGGTGGCCCGCGCCGCTTCGCAGGTCGATCCCTCGGTCAACCCGACGCAGTTCCCCCCCGGCACGCTCTCCGGCCCGGCGGCTCCCGCCTACCACCTCCGCACGACCGACTTCTGGGGGCAGGGGCTGAATCTGGGATTCGAATACCAGTTTTGACGCCGGCGCCGATCCGTTACTGAACGCGGACCCAGTTGATCGTCTTGGAGAAGACGCCACTTCCGGCAACCATGTCGAACCCGGCCGGGGTCATGCGGATCGTCATCGGCATGAACTTCCCCTGCTTGGTGGCGAAGATCTCGCCGTGCCAGACGCCCATCCCCGGATCGAAGGCGAGGCCGCGGATCAATTCCCGGTTGATCATCTGCGGATCGGGCGCCTTGACGATCGCGCCGAGATACTGGCCATTGTTGGCGAAGATCCGCACCGTGACGTCCTGATCGTTCGGCCGCCAATCACCGACGACCGCGTCGCCGGCCCCCTGCTGCACTGGCGGGGCCGCCCCGGCCGGCCTGGCGACAAACCCGCCGGCGCCGAGCAACCCGGCGGCGATCCCGACCGAAGCGACGATCCTGAAGAAACTCGAGCGCTGCATGGGCGGGGGTCCTTGGCTGGAGTGGGGGAGATGGCGGAAGGAGAAGTAGGGGAGTTCCCGGCACGGCGGCAACACCACTTTTTTCCCGCCCCCCTCATTCCGGCCGGCGGGTCGCGAGTGCCGCCAGGAGCGCGGGGGCCGCCGCGAGCAGGGGCGATCCAGCCAGGTAGGCCCCGGCCCGGTCGACCTTGCCGCGCGCCCGGAGTGTTGCCCAGACATGGAGCTCGAAGTGAAGCCGAAGCCGCTCGGCAGCGGCGGTCTCTCCGAGCAATCCCAGGATCGCCCCACAGGCCTCGGCGGTCGCACGTTGCCCCGGCGCGGGGGCCTCGCGGATCCAGAAGCGGCCCGGCGCGCCCTCGGGCAGGCGGACGACGCGGAGCGCTGCGCTCCCCTCCCGGCCAGCTGCGCCCGCCGCGGCGTTGATGAGCCGGAGCATTTCGCCCGCCTCGCGCCAGTTGCCATCGAGGAGCACCACCTGCATCGGCTGTGCGCTGGGAGCGGGGGGGCACTCGTCGGCAATCGAATCCCCTTGGGGATGGAGCACCCAGCAGGTGTGGTCCGGCCGCAGCAGCGCTGCCGGCAGCGCGGGGGCCTCCCGGCAGCGCGGATCGGGGCGGTGAACATGGAGCCGCGCGCCGCGAATCGAGCGGGCCAAAAGTGCGCCGGTGCTCGACGGCCGCCACTGCTCACGGCGGTGGATGAGGATGTCGACGGCGACGGCCGTGTCGACCGGCAGCAGGGCCCCGCAGACGCACCAGCGCGGCGGCAGTCGGCATCCCTCGCAACGCTTTGCCCCGGCGAGAACGACGCTCCGTGCCATGCCGGCTCCTCGATCCTTCGCAGGGGCGTCGATCGGGGGAGAGAAAAAAAACGGCCGCCGACGGCACACCAGACATTCCGATTGTCAGGGCAGAATGAAGCCAGATGTGCCGCCGACGGGCGTCGATCGGCAGAAGAGAAAAGTTGGCGGGAAAAGTGGAAAGGTGGGATGACCGGCGGGCAGGCTATCACGCGGGAGGAAGGCAGGAACCAACAGATGTTCTGTCCAGAGGAAAGAACATCAACGTCGAGCAGAGCGGAAAAGCGGTGTGCGGAATCAAAAAAGCTCGACGGTTGGGAGTTTCCCTGAAGCCGGAGTGTCTCGTCCAGAGGGAAAAAACCGGTCGAACGCGCTTCTTCTGCGGGCCGCTTGTC
>JBAWVV010000514.1:0-3031 GCA_037147115.1 Planctomycetia bacterium
GCTCGCGAGGCTCATAACCTCGAGGTCACAGGTTCGAATCCTGTCCCCGCCACTTTCTTTACGCCCGCCGGGCCATCCATGGCCCCGGCGGGCTGTTTTTTTGCGCCGGCGCCCGGCCTCCTGCCGGGCAGTTTTGCGGTGTGCCGCATCCATGGCCCCGGCGAGCTTTTTTTGCGCACGCTGCGACGAATTGTTTTCCAGGCCAGCAGGAGCGAACGAAATGAAAATCTATGACACGATCTCCGCCGCGGATGCCGCGGGCATCAGGGGTATCTCCCGGACCTGGTGCGCGAAGATCAACGACGAGGGCACGCTCGAAGGGGTCTCACTCCACTCCCGCGCCGCGCTCGTGAGGCGGAAGTCGGCAGCCAAGAACTCACAGGCCAAAGTCGCGAAGCAAGGAAAAAAGCCGCGGCCGGGTTAAAGAAGATGCTCGACTGGTTTCGCTTCTCCGACGAAGACTGCGGCTGTTCGGGCTTCGCGCCAACCATGGACGCACGGGGCCGTCGGTGTGCCGGCGGCGGCTCGACGTCGACATCATGCCGCACCTGAAAGCCCAGGCCGCGAAGCGGAATCTCGGGTTTGCGGCGCCGCTGATTCGGCCGCTCGTGCTCCGGGCTATCCGGCGAGCCGAGCTAGAGGCAGCGGCGGCCGGAAGCTAGCCCTCTCCCTCCGGACGAGTTCGCTCCCCGGAGAGGGTTGATTCACGGTGACGATCACTTCGCCACCGCCACGGCGGCAGTTCCGCTGACCGGCGACGAGTTCTTGCCGCGGTGGCCGGCCCTAAAGCGGCCTGGAATAAAACGCCCGGTAGACCTACCGGCCTCTTCCGTTGGTCGCCATCCGCCTTCTCTAGCCCTCGGAGGGCGCTGAACGCGTTGGGTCAGACACGTCGGACCCAAATAGGTGGACGGCACGGCCTCATTATCGCTACGCGTAGTGCTCTAGAAAACGGCAGCTCTGGCAGCGGAATGTGTGGATTCGATATGTTTCCTTTTCGATAACTTTAACAGTTCCCAAAAAGTCTTTCTCTGGCTTCCCGGCAACCCACGTTTGGACAGAAATAGTGGAAAGGTGCTCGTCAACCACGAAACCCTCTTTCATCTCCCCGCTGCATTTGGGGCACTTTCGTGTGGTAGTCATAAAATGTTTTGGACCTCTGTGGAACGACAACGCTGAGCAGATCGCGGGAATGGATTCCCAACTCCGCAGGACGCTATCACGAGTCTGCTCCAACGCCTGGTTCGGCGAGTACGATGGTACAAGGGATCGGGTGTAGATTGCAATTCGGCATGGAATAGTCAGTCCTTATGGAGCTCCGGTGACTTCAGCCAGATCGTCGATGGGGCTTTGATTCTTGGGCTCGTGTCTTCTTCCGCCGTCCCCGAGATCGACCCCGTCGGGATCGGCTCGGTGTTGGCCCTCGTCACCGGGGCCCTTGGGCTCCTCGATCGCCTCCGGCCGAAGACGGCCTGATCGGCAACGCAAAGCAGGCCTGGGATGGTGACCTCGGGAGGCATGCCTCGCCCGGGATCTGGAGGGGGGCGGAACTTCGGTCTGCGATCAGGCTGCTTCCGTCTCAACCTTGCCCGGCAACTTGCTGAGAAGGACCTTCTGCAACTCGATCTTGTTGCCGGCATTGTCAACGTCGATGCCCACGAGCCTCCCATCCGCGTCGTAATCGAGCACAACGCCCTCCGAAATCTCGCGGCTCTCGACGCTCGGGCGGTCGCACAACTCGATGTACAGCGAGTCGGTATCGGCGTGGTAGTTGAGCTTCAAGGTTGGAACCCTCGGTCGAGGAAGGCATTGTGGATCTTGATTTTATCCTCAAGCGTCACCACTCGCAGGTACCGGCCATCAAGTTTGGGAATTCACAAGCTGATCGCCGAGGGGGTGCTGCGGTTCTACCGGGCCGTGAAGTCGTTCGTGGCGGCAGTCCTGCCGTGTGCCGCATCCATGGCCTCAGGCGGGCTGTTTGTGCCGCCGGTTTCTCCTGGGCGGGGAACGTGGCCGCCGAAGCGATTTCGAGGGCGATATCGCCACTGCCTGCCTGTGGGGCTCGCGAACGCTGTCAGCTTCTCGCCCGCTCGTCCACGCTCCGGTGATCATCAATCCCCACGCCGCCTTCTCCTCGGAGGAAGGGGCCGACGACATGCCGATCAGGAAACGACGAACACCCGCCGTGGCCTCGAGGGGAAGGCGCCACGGAACGTCCTTACCGGACGTCCTCAACGGACGTCCCTCCCAACGCTTGTCACGAAGAGGGCATTCGGGCCGACCATTCCCGCCGGGCCGTAGCCGAGGGGGACGAGGTTCGCGGCGATCCAGGCGTCGTCAGGGACAGTCTCCACGATGATCGCCGGGTGGCAACGCTGAATCGTCGCCAGGGCACCGATCAGCGCCTGACGCTCCTGGCGTTCGACGTCGAGCTGGATGAGGGCCACGGGGCGGTCGGCCGGAACGAGGTCGTCGATCCGCAGGACAGGCACCTCCACCGTTGTGTCGGGAGGGGAGGTGCCGGGCTCGACAACGCGACTTCCCCCCCCCAGAGCCTTCCCCCCCCGGCTGCACACCATCAGACTCGCCAGACCGGGTTGCTCCCCGAGGGCCCCGTGATGGAGGCGGACGTTCGTCAAGCCGTTGATGGCGATCGTCAGCGAGGCGCAGCGGAAGTTCTCCCGGTTCGGCTCGCAGGCCCACACGATCCCGGACGGCCCGCAGGCCCGCGCGGCTGCGGGGAGCATATCGCCGAAGAACGTTCCGGCGTGGACGATGTCTCCCAGCCGGCCGTGGTGCTCGAGGGCCGCCACGGTTGGTGGTTCGAACACCCCGCCGGTCAGGATCGTTTGGGCGCAGGGGCGATGCATCGAGGATCGCGGGACACAATAGCCACCGTGCCGGTTGTAGGCGATCACACAGCGCAGGACCTGCGCGTCGGGGCCGTCGTAGTCGGCCTGATCGGGGGAGGTGCGGGGGGTGTTCATCGTCGATGAGGGATCGGCGGCGGTGGGTATGGAGGGAGCTCGGC
>JBAWVV010000515.1:0-3014 GCA_037147115.1 Planctomycetia bacterium
GGGGCAACTCTTACGAAAAGAGCTTCGTCACGGCTTGGGCTTTCACCAGTTCGCGGGGCTGGTTCAGGTGGTTGTAGACGATCGTCTCCGGCTCGATGCCGAGCGCGTGGTAGATCGTCGCCAACAGTTCGGTTGGATGAACCGGATCCTCCAGCGGCGCTGAGGCCGTGGCATCGCTCTTGCCGTGGACGTAGCCCCGTCGCGTGCCGGCACCGGCCATCAACGCAGTGAAGCAGTAGGGCCAGTGATCGCGGCCGTCGGCCGAGTTGCCGTTGCCTGAGGTGCTCACACCCTTCTGCGGCGAGCGTCCGAACTCGCCCACGGCCACCACCAGCGTGTCCTCGAGGAGGCCGCGGTCGTCCATGTCGGTGAGAAATGCAGACAGCCCTTGGTCGAGCATCGGAGCCGACTGGTCCTTCATCCGCTTGTCGAGCCCAACGTGGTGGTCCCAGGAATGGTTGTCGGAATTTGCGACCTTCGGCCAGACCACCTCCACCACCCTCGTGCCCGCCTCGATGAGTCGTCTCGCCAGCAGCAGGCTCTGTCCGAACGTGTTGCGTCCGTAGGATTCGCGGACCGCGACCGACTCTCGGTCGAAGGCAAAGGCCTCGCGGGCCCGGCCCGAGATCACCAGCCCCAGCGCCCGCTCGTAGTATTCGTCGAGCTTGTAGTCGGCCACCGCCTTGTCGAGCTCTGGCATCGTGCGGTCCATCACGTCCCGCAGCCTCGCCCGTCGCTCGAGCCGCTTGGCGAAGACATCCGTGCGAAGCTGGAGGTCGTCGATGCGGATCTTCTCCATCTTCCGCATGTCGAGGTCGTCGCCGTCTGGATAGAGTGTGTAGGGATCGAAGTCACGGCCCAGAAAGCCCGCCGTGCCCCCCTTGCCGACCACGCCGCTCTCCTGCAACGGCCGTGGCAGCATCACGAACGGCAGCATCGGCTCCGAGAGCGGCTTGAGCCGCACGATGTTGGATCCGAAGTTTGGGAAGTCCTTAGCGTTGGGCGGCTCGAGTTGCCCCGAGGGGCTCACCTTGTCGGTGGTGTAGCCCGTCATCATCTGGTAGATCGCGGCAGTGTGGTTGAACAGCCCATTGGGCGTGTAGTTCATCGAGCGGATCAGCGTGAACCGGTCGTTGATGGCCGCGAGCTTGGGGAGGTTTTCTGTGAACTGCACGCCTGGCAGCTTTGTAGGGATGCTCTTGAACGTGCTGCGCACGTTGTCTGGAACATTTTCCTTGGGATCCCAGAGGTCGATGTGGCTGGGGCCACCCTGCAGGTAAATCATCACAACGCTCTTGGCCCGGTTCCAGCCCGGCGCCACCGGGTGCTCGGCCTTCGCGGGATCCGCCGCCGCGGCCTGCAGTCGCAGCAGATTCGGCAGCGAGATGCCGAACAGACCGATGCTGCCTGCCCGTAGGATCGCGCGGCGGCTGGTGGCCAGATTGGGATCGCAGAGATCCTTGCCGGGACGGCCGGGGATGACGAGCATGGCAGGCTCCTTGGAAAGCGGGCTGGGACGAAGGGAAATCTTAGTGATTGAATAAAAAAGCAGGGCTGTTGATCAGGGCCCACGCGAGATCTTGGATCGTAGTGAGCCGGAGATTGGAGACCTGCTGCGCACTGGCGGCGTGTTCGGAACGCAGCCTGATCACCGCCGGGTCGTCGAGCACAGGCTTCTGGGCCTCGGCCAACTCCGCCGCCAGATTCACGAGCTTCTGGTCGGGAGGCAGCGGCAGCAACGCGGCGGCGAATTCCTGGGAGAGTTTCCGACGCTCGGCGTCGTGTGTGGCAACAAGCGTGGCCAGCAGGGCGGAAAGTTCCGCAGGCCGCTGCTCGCGAGGGAGCGCCACGATCTCCGCTACGTGGGCTGGCACGCCCAGCGAGATCGGGGTTGCGGAGGCGGTGAACGAAATTCGGAACCGACCCAGTGAGTGCTTGCCACCCGGGAACCGCTGCTCGATCTTCAACGTCGCGAGCATCGGCTCCTTGAGTTCCAGCTTGTCCTTCACCTCGAACACCGCCCAGTGCGGTTCCTGGCTTCGTGGAGAGACGGCCCAGCCTAGGCCGGGATTCATGTCGCCGTCGATGGCCAGATTGACGCCCATATTGTCCTGCGAAAAGTCGGCAGCGGGCCGGTGCAAGGCGATGGGTTTCACCTCGGTGGGCCGTGCCAGCGGCGAGATCTCCAACACGATCTCGTTGACGACGAAGTTGCCGTCCGGGGCCCGGCCGCTGGCTCCGCGGGGCAGGCTGGGGTCCGGAATGGCCTCGAGTCGCAGGCCAGTCAGCAGAGGCAGCGAGAGGGGAATCGTCAGCGTCGTCGTGTCATCGGCCTGTGGGCCGCCCACCAGCACCGAGCCGTCGGCTAACTTCGTGAACGTGGCGTTGGCACGTGAGACAATCGTGTCGGGCACGGCCACCTGCCACGCCGGAGCCTTGGCTGCCTCAGCCTCGATGCGGGTCCTCGCTGCCTGCGGGTCGGCGTGGTATGTCTCGATTGCCACGATTGCCTTGGCAAACCGATCGGCCCGCTTCTGCTCCAGGTCGATCCGCGTGGGCTCGTAGGCGACCGTCGCGGTATCCAGGGATGTGCGCGAGGCCGCGATCCTCTGGAGGCGGTCCTGCTCGAGTTGAGACTGTTTTGCGGTCCATTCTGTCTCGGCCTTCAACAGCTCGGCCGTGACCGCGACGTGATCGATGCTCACCTCGCCGGTCGCGGTCTTCACAGCAGCCACCTCGGCGGCACGGCTGGGGCGATTGAGAATCCGCATGAAGACCTCATCAATGAGCAGGTCGTCGTCGGGTTGGCTGGCCACCAGCTTGGTCAGCTCGCTCTCGGGGTCGGCGAGGACATTGCCCACGGCCGGGCCGCTCACCAGTGCCATCACTGGCCCCAACGCCAGGCCCCCCGCCCGCTCACATTCGCAGGCGCTTTCCCGGGCCGGACGGCCGAACGTCTGCAGGAAGCCGCCGCCCAGCGCGCTCGACACGTCGGCCAGCTGCGCGGCCCGCGT
>JBAWVV010000516.1:0-3010 GCA_037147115.1 Planctomycetia bacterium
CCCCTTCCCCGTCTCGGCCCGGCCGGGCCGGCCGGGCCGAGACGGGGAAGGGGAGGGGAGGGGAGATCGAGCCCGGTGCGCTGCACTTCGCCATCGCGGATCGTCGGCAGGGCGAAGGAACGCTCGGAGGGTTCGGCGGCGGCCGTGGGGCTCTCCACCGGCAGCAGGGGGACGGGGTCGACCGCATCGACCGCATCGACCGCATCGACCGCATCGACCGACGTGACGGCGACGGCCGGAAGGGGAGCGAGGGCGGAGACCGGTGCGGTCAGCGAGATCGACCGGCACGATGCCAGCAGGACGGCGCCGGCGGCGACCGCCAGCCAACGGACGGTCTGGCCGGGACGACGGGCAGGCGGCGGGGACGACCTCATGGCACCACTCCCGGGGCGGGCAGGCGATTGCCCAGGATGATCTCGGCGACCGGGGCCCCGAGCGTCCCGGCGACGTCACGGGGATCGTCACACGGGCGGACGTCGAACCAGTTCGCAGCGGAGATGTCGGCGGTGTCTGAGTCGCAATCCATGTAGACGATCCGCTCGACATGGGCCCCTTCGAGGGCCATGACGAGGTCGTTCTCATCGAGCACCAGCTCGACCGGGAAGCGACGGTCCATGCCCGGAGGGGTGGCGAGGCGGGCGAGGATGCGGACGGTGGGATAGACCTCGAGCCCCTCGTAGCCGCGGATTCCACTGAGCCGCAGCCGGTAGGTGCTCCCCACGAGGAGCGCCGTGCGAAACGGGGCCTCGGCGGGGGGCGACCAACCGGCGAAGGTCTCGACGGAGACCGTCATCCCCTTCGGCCCCTGGATCGAGACCGGCTGCAGGGCTGCAGCCAGCGAAGCCTCCGGAAAGGGACCGGCCTGCGGGTGTCCTTGGGCGCCAATCGCTCCCGGCAAGAGTTGGCTGGCGAGTGATTCCATCCGCTCCCCCGTCTCCGCGTCGCCACCCTGTAAGGGCAACGCGAATCCGGTCAAGCAGGCGATCGCCAGCATCCCTCGGACAACCCGCAGCACGGTCCCTGACCGGACAGCCCCCCGGGACGTCGTCCCGACAGGGTTCCACCGCGTCGTCATACCGGCCGTGCATCCGGTGAAGCGGTGGGTGTTCATGGAGATTCGAATCGGAAGAGGAAGGAAACGTCAGACTCGTCAACACTGCGGGCCAAAGCGGGCATCCTCGCCCCCCGTCAGCAGCCCGAAAAGGCGGCCAACGATTCCCCGATCGGTCCCCCGACGACCTTCCCTGGACCGGTCAGGCGACCGGTCCAGGGGTGGGTCGACGTGATGTCAGGGGATGAAGTCTTCCGGGGCCGGCGGGCACTCGCCGGCGGCGGTGTCGGGATCGGGGCCGCCGTTGCCGACGAACCGGAGACGATCCTCGTCGGGCTGCCGGAGGCGGATGTTCGGCACATCCGAACGCTCCGCGATGTAGGCCCGGTGGGCCGGCTTGGGATAGCTCAAGCCAGGATTCTGCTGGACATGGATCTTGATTTCGTTCGTCGGCCCCGGGATGTGGTGCTTGGTGTGGTTGGTGATCGAGTGCTTCCGCAGACCAGCCGGGACCCCCAGCGGGATGTGGGCCGGGCCGGGGAGGCCGATCGGCGTGCCGGTGATCGGATAGCCGTACGTCGGCGCCGTCATCCCGGCGAGGAACGCCGGCGGCAAGTGCGACGGATCACCGCCACAGGGCATTCCCAGCGGCATCGGATTGGCCGCCGAGGTTCCCGGCATGCCGGCTCCACCATCACCAGCCAGGGCCCCCGCCCCCTTGCCGGGCGACTGCAGATCCTTGTTGCCGATGCGGATGATCGCCAGGATCGACCCGCGGCGATCGGCCTCAACGACCGGGTCACACCCGGGATCCAGACGCGTGCTGACGAGCGTTTCCACGCCGGCAACCGCCAATTCCTGGTACTCCGGGTCGGGAAGATAGACGACCTTCGTCACGAAGTTGCCACTGGTGACCTGATCGAGATCCTCGTCGGTGAGCTGGAACGGGATCGCGTTGTGGGCGAGGAAGGCGTCGGTCCGCGGGGTGACGGGAGCGACTTCGAGCGTCGGATAGAGCTCGAGTCCTTCCTGGCCGGGGATGTCGGTGAGCTTGAGCCGGTAGATCGCCCCTTGGGTGAAGTCGTAGCGCCCGGGCGTCACCAGCGGTTCGGAGTCGAAGCCCCCGAACTCGGTGACATCCCAGTGGACCTGCATCCCGTCGGGGCCGATGAAGCCGATCTGCGAGGCCGGGGCGTTCATCCCGTAGCCTGGCCCCCCCATCCCGCCGTCGGGCAGGCCGTTGGCGGCGAACATTTCCTCATAGCCGACCGGGGCGATCACCCCCGGGCCCGGCCCCTCCACACCCGGACCGGGATGCTGAAGCATCGCCGTCGGCGGAAGGACGTTCGTGTGCGGCGTGGCAACCGGGCGGATCTGGGCCAGTCCCGTGAACGGAGAGTTCGCCGGGATGTGGCAGCCGGTCAACGTGGCTGCCAGCGACAAGCCGACGAAACCCTGCAGATGTCGTTTCACCATCGGATCACCTCCTCTAGCCTGCGGACTATTGTGGCCGCATGTCCCGGTCGGTCGGGGAAGCCCCTGTGCGGATCGCTGTTGGTCGTGTTTGGTGCCCCACCCAAGGCGGGAATCACCGTGGGCAAGGCCGGGGGGCTTCCGTACACTCGCGCCCCGCGGTATCCGTCACCGGACCGCTGGCCGACGTCACCACCCGCCCCAGATGATTCGTCTTCCGGGGGACCGATTCTTTGGCAAAACCCTCAAAGTCGTGACGACCGCAACGACCGACACCCGCCGCAGACTCCCAGGCTTTCGCCAGCCTCCCTCGCTGTGGATGACGGTCCCGGCATGCCTGGGAATCTGGGTGGTGTTGGGGTTTCCCGTGACCGGCCAGCCCCCGGCGGGGAGCGTCTACCAGCGCTCGGCACCGGCACCGGTACCGGCCGAGACGGCACCGGCGCCCGACGGTGATCCCCCAGCCTCCCCAACCACCTTCCCCCC
>JBAWVV010000517.1:0-2997 GCA_037147115.1 Planctomycetia bacterium
GTCGCCGTGACCGGCATTTGAGGATCGAGAGTCACGACCAGCATGACCGTCAGTCGAAAAACCAGGGGAACGGTTTCCTTGGGAGGATCATGACGTCATGAACGCATGGCAGGATCGGGCGGGTTCTCCGCGTGGCGTGCGGGTTGCCGGTTGTACGGGCTTGGCCCGGACTCTCCGCAGCACGACTGGCCTCGGCCTGACGGCCACGGCGCTCCTTTTGTCCGCGGCCACTCCGGCCGCAGTAATGGCCGGTGGCTTCGACAGCTTCCTCGACGGTGAGGGGGATCGGGTCGTCGAACCAGTCGAAACCTCGGTGCTCACCCCCGGGCAGCAGGAGCCAATGATCGGCTTCGGCGCGCCCTCGGATGGGTTCGCTGACTACGACTCGGCGGCGACCGTCGATGCCGTCCCCCGGGTTGACGGCGTCTATCCCGGTTCCGAGCCAGGGTTCATCCCTTACGGTGGCGGAGCCGACGGCGGCTTCAGCACCTGGGGCGGCCCGGTCGACTTCGGCGGCGGGCTGTTCCGCCCGGTGTCGCCACGGTGGGTCGTGCAGACCGACGCCCTCTTCCTCTGGCAGGGGAACATCGGCAGTCGTCCGCTGTACCTCAACGATCGTGTCACGACCACACAGCCGAACCCCTTCCCGCCCCCCACTTCGCTGCCGACCACCGCCCTGGACATCAACCAGACGGCCAATCAGGCAGCGGCCGGCCCGCGTGTTGGAGTGATCCTGAACCTCGACAACATCTATTCAGTCGAGGGGAACTACTTCAACGTCCGGCCATTCAATGGCGCCCAATCGACGCCGCACACGGCCGGGGCCTATCAAGGCAACAATCTCGCCGGCTTCCGGCCGCCCGATGCTCCAGGCTTTCAGGACATCGACTGGGCGCAGGCGACAACGAATGCCTCGATCATGAGTGCCGAGCTCAACTGGCGCCGGCGGACCTGCGGACCGGTCACCTGGCTGGCCGGTTTCCGCTGGGTGGAATGGAACCAAGGGCTGCAGGTCCTCGATACCTACGGCACGACTGCCCCGATCCCGCTGGAGCAGGCGGAGCGAATCACGACGAACACCATCAACGACCTCTACGGTGGTCAAGCCGGTGCCGACGTGATGCTCTGGAACAACGGCGGGCCGATCCGCTTCAACGCCGTCGGCAAGGCGGGGGTGTTTCTCAACAACGCCGTCCAGCACACGAGCGGTTTCTCGGAGGGGGATCTCGGGCCGCTCTCCGCCGCCGCCCAGCAGACGGCGTTCTTCGGTGAATTGGGGATCTTCGGCACCTGGCAGATGACCGATTGGCTCGCTTGGCGCACCGGCTACAACTTCTTCTGGCTCTCCGGGGTCGCCGTGCCGGTCGATCAGCTCAACACCACCGACGTCCTCAACAACACCGCTACGATCAACACCAACGGCAGCGTGTTCCTCAACGGCGTCCAGTTCGGCCTCGAGAGCCGCTGGTAGGCGGGGATGGAGCCGGAGCCGGGGCGATGAGCCCCGGCAGGCCGAAGCGTTCTAGGGCTTCGCCGGTGTGGCTGCGGAGGAGTGGTTCACTCCCCGCCGCCGGGCCGGCGGAGCCCGGGCCGTTTTTGGGGCGGAGAACAGTCCCATCGGCCCCGCCCGCCGCCCGCCAGCGGGCGGCGTGGATCGCCACATCCTCCGGCGGCCCCTCGACGACGATCCGCCCCCCGCCGTCCCCTGCCTCGGGGCCCATGTCGATCACCCGGTCGGCCGCGGCGACGACCTCGAGATTGTGCTCGACGACGAGGACGGTGTTGCCTGAGTCGACGAGCCGCTCGAGGACATGGAGGAGCTTCTCGATGTCGGTGAAGTGGAGCCCGGTGGTCGGCTCATCGAGGATGTAGAGCGTGCTCCCCGTGCCCGGCTTGGCGAGCTCGCGGGAGAGCTTCACGCGCTGGGCCTCGCCGCCGGAGAGTTGCGGGGCCGGCTGGCCGAGGGTCACATATCCCAGTCCGACGTCGATGAGCGTGGCGAGGATCCGCGACACCTGCGGCACCCCCTCGAAGAGCCTCGCGGCATCGACAACGCTCATCGACAGGACGTCGGCGATGCTCTTGCCATGCCACTTCGCATGGAGCGTCTCGCTGGAATAGCGGCTCCCCCGGCAGGCCTCGCACTCCACCCAGATGTCGGGGAGGAAGTGCATCTCAACGCGGCGCCGGCCGAGCCCCTCACAGGCCTCGCAGCGGCCGCCGGGGACGTTGAACGAGAACGTCCGCGGCGTGAAGCCGCGCGTCTTCGACTCCGGCACCTTGGCGAAGAGATCGCGGATGAAGTCGAAGACGCCGGTGTACGTGGCAGGGGTCGATCCGGGGGTCGAGCCGATCGCTTCCTGGTCGACGAGGATCACCTTGTCGATCGAGTCCATCCCGCGGATCGAATCGTGGTGGCCGGGCTGCTCGCGGGCGGCGTGGAGCCGGCGCGCCAGTGCCTTCCACAGCACTTCAAGGACGAGCGACGTTTTGCCGCTCCCGCTCGGACCGGTGACGGCGGTGAGGACGCCGAGGGGGATGCGGGCGTCGATGCCTTTGAGCGTGCGGTGGCGGATGCCGCGGATCTCGAGCCAGCCGGTCGGCTGGCGGCGGCCGTCGCGCGCCTTCCTTTCGAGGATCGCGTCGCAGGCCCGGCGGGCGGTGAGATACGGCCCGGTGGGGCTCCCCGGCAGCGTCGCCAGCCGGGCAGGGGGGCCCTCGGCGACGATCCTCCCCCCTTCGCGGCCGCTCCCTGGGCCGAAGTCGAGCGTCATGTCGGCCGCCGCCACCACCTCGCGATCGTGCTCGACGACGACGAGCGTGTTGCCGAGGTCGCGGAGCTTGGCCAGCGCCGTGATCAGACGGTGCGTGTCGCGCGGATGGAGGCCGATCGTCGGTTCGTCAAGAACGTAGAGCACGCCGGTCAGGCCGCTGCCGACCTGGGCCGCCAGGCGGATCCGTTGCAGCTCGCCGCCGGAGAGGCTGCCGGCCGGCCGG
>JBAWVV010000518.1:0-2994 GCA_037147115.1 Planctomycetia bacterium
GGATGAACATGCTGCCCGAGCCCGCGTCGGCGTTCAGCGACACCGACTTACGATTCCCGGAGGGGCCGACCAGGAAGAAGTCGTGCGCTGCACCGATCCCGGAGCCGGCGTCTAGGCTGATGGTCTTGGCCGCAACGTTTGCCTTGTCTGAAGCCACACCGCCGAACCTGCTGTTGATCCCGCTCGTCGCGGTGAGCGCGACAATCTCGACGGAATCGATGGTGCCGACGGTCATCGCTCCAGCGGCCACCTTGATCGTCACATTGCCGCCCGCGGTCACGCTGGAGACCGTCAGGCCACCAGACACCTGCTGCACATCGACGTTGCCGCGCACATCGGCGGCCAACGCCCCGACCTGCATGCGAAGCGATCCGCTCGTGCCCGAGACTCCGCCCCCGGTGCTCGTGACACTGAACGCACCTGCTGCCTTGATTGCCGCCGAAACGCCAATCGAATAATGGTCAACGATATCTCCCTTGGCTCGCAGCCGCACGTCACCGCCGGCAGAAACACTATCGATATTGATGTGGCCTTCCGAGCCGAGATCGATGGCGTCAGCGGCCGTGGCGACGATGGCACCCGATACCTCGACATTCACGTCATCGATGACCTGCAGCGTCACGCTCTTGACTTCGCGACGGTTTTCCACGTAAGTGCCGGCCGTCATGCTCTTCGTGCCGGACCCAGTGTGGAGGTGCGTGTCGAGCTTCGCCCAGAGCATCGTGTTCGCGTAGCTCTGCCCCTGCAGAACCATCGCGGCCGGCGCCCCGACATATTTGTAGAGGCCGAACGTATCCTTCAGCTGCACCCGCACGATGTCATTCGTGGCCACGGGGACAGATCCCGTCGTGGCGCTGGTGGAATACGTTGCCGTCACGGCCTGCCAGAGACTCGTGTCAGCGTAATTGGCCGTGCCAAGATTGACACTCGCACTGGCGCCGATGTAGCGGTAGGTCGCAAAGCTCACCCCAACGATGTCGGTGACGGTCGCCTTCGACAGGAGTTGCTGGTCAGCGGGGGCCAGACCTTTGAAGCTGCTGGTGAGATCGAGGTTGACTAGGCCGCTGCTGCTGCCAATCGAGTTGCTGGCACCGCTGGCGATCAGGCTGACGTTGGCCCCGACGACGTTTGGCGATTCCGTCCCTGTGGGGTTGTAGACGAACGCGTTCGGGATCGTCGTCTCCGGGTAGATCAACCGGAAAACACCCTCCGACACCGACGAAGTGAGCGCCGCGGAGTTGAGCGTCCGGTCGGCAATCCGCTGGTTGATCTCCGCCTGAGACAGCAGGTAGACGAAGTCGGGGTTGTAGGACTGATTCCCATAGTGGTCGGCGACCACCTGCATCGCTGCGGGCAACTGGAACCGCACGCTGACGCCGGAGAGACTGCCCGCGGCACCCAACGACACTGTCACGGGCGTCGATGCGACGGCATCGGCGTAGGTTGCGGCAAGGCCGATGCGGTTGTTGTCGATCTTCACCACGAAGTAGGTCGTGTTGTCCTGCACGTTGTGGAGCTGCCCACTCGTGCCGCTGAACGTGATCTGATCGCCAGTCTTCAGCCCGGGGTTGCTGGCGAAGGAAATCGAGTTGCCCCCCACGGCACTCACCGCCGTCGGGACACGCGTGTTGTAGCTGAACAACACGGTCGCGCCGGCCACAGAACCGTTGACGGTGATGTCGACCGTCGCGGGCGACTGGGCCAGGGCGGCCCGGCGACTGGCCGCCAGCTGGATGTGGGTGGAGTCGACGTTCACGACGAAGTAGGCCTGCTCAGCCCACAGGTTTGTGACGCCCGCAACGCCGCTCAGGAAGACTTGGTCGCCGGTGTTCAATCCATGGCTGGAGGCGAATGCGATGGTGTCGCTGGCCGCGTCGATCGCCGACACGCTGCTGGTCGTGACCTGTGTGGGGTCAGAGCTGGTGGTCGTGTAGCCATATTTGAGCAGCGTGATCCCTGTGACCGAGCCGTACACGTTGATCGACAGGGGAACCGGGGGCTCCGCGATGGCGGCGCTGACACGGTCGTTGGCAAGCCGGATGTGAGTATCGTCGACCTTCACGACGTAATACGGCACATCGTCATTGAGGCTCGTGACGCCCGCTGCACCGCTCAGGAAAATCTGATCGCCGGTGTTCAGCCCATGGGTGGATGCGAAGGCGATCGTATCGGTGGCGGAGGTTTGGCCGCTTGCGGCGACGTGGACGATATCGAGCACGGCGATCGTGCTGACGACGGCGTCGCGCTTTGCATTGCGATAGGTCTGCCAGTAGGTGTGATAGTCCTGGGTCGCGGCGCTCTCCTCCGCCCGGATGGCACTCCTCGCGGCCTCCGCCGCCAAGCTGCCGCTGAGCTGGAGGTTTGTATTGAGCGAGGATGCCTCGGTCTGGGACAGCGGCTGCGACTGCTCGTAGAGGGCGTCGAGAATCCTGCCGCTGGTCGCCTCGAGCCTCACGTTACCGCTTCCGGACCGGACAGACCCCAAGGCGGCGGCCCACAGCGTCGGCGTGACGAGCCTGAGGTCGTCGGTCGTTTCAAGGATGAAGATGCCGTCCTGCGCATTGGCTACCAATCCGCCCAATCCCGTCGTGTTGCTGTTGATTCGGACAGACTGACCCGACGAGCCAATGCCACCCGCCGTGGCCAGTAGTTCGATGCGGTTGCCCTGAATCAACGAATTTCCATCCGCGGCCGTGATGCCACGGGGAGCCCGAAGGGTGACGTTGCCGCCCGCTTGGAGTGAATTCACCACCAGTCCGTTCTGGTTGTCGGCGGACACGGCCGTGAGATCGATGTCGCCGCCCGCAGTGATCTTCACGGCACCACCGCCAGCGTCGACGGCCGAGAGGAAATTGCCAGTTACGTCGATATTGACCGAACCAACGGAGAGGCTCTGGCTGGAGACAAAACTCCGGAATGATAGTGGGCCGGCCTGTTGGCTCGCCGCCTTGGTCAGAATCGCGGCCCCCTGGCCGCTGGTGAACGAAGCGGACT
>JBAWVV010000519.1:0-2989 GCA_037147115.1 Planctomycetia bacterium
GGGAGGAAAGGAAAAGGCGAAATTTGACGGAAAACAGCCCTGTGGCGAGATGGTCTTGGGTTCCAGCGGCGCCGCGATACACTACAAGGCCGGAAAAAAACAGTTCTAACGGAGATTGCGACCGTGGCAGTGGCGATTCGGATGAAGCGGATGGGTCGGAAGAACCGCGCTTATTATCGGATTTGCGCGACCGACAGGCGCAGCCCACGCGACGGCCGCGTGATCGAGGAACTCGGTACGTACGACACCTCCGTGGCCGACACGGACGCCCGGGTGACGCTCGACAATGCCCGGCTCGAATACTGGCTGTCGGTTGGCGCCAAGCCGAGTGACGCCGTCAGGGTGCTGATCAAGAAGTACGGGGCAAAGGGAACCCACGTCAAGGAGATGGAATTGGCACGTGCCAAGCTCAAGCTCCCGCGGATCATCCCCGAATCCGGTACTCCTGTTTTCGTCCCCGAAGTGAAGTCTACGGCTGCCCCCGTGGCACCCGCCGCCGAGGTTACTGCCGAACCGGCCGCCGTCGAGGTCCCCGCCGCCCCCGCCGCAGAAGGCTGATCCACCGCGGGACAGCCTCGGGTGGTCCGTTTCCTCAGCCGCTCTCCAACGCCCACCATTTCTGGGCTGCGGGAGTCGAAGAAGGGCTGTGCGGGTCATTTCCGTAGGCGGTCCAGGCCGGGCCCTTCCGGTGGTGCGGCACGCCGGCACGAGTCTTTTGTCATGCGCATCGATATCCTCACCCTCTTTCCCGAGATGTTCGCCGGCTTCCTCGACGGGAGTCTGCTCGGGGCCGCCCGCGCCTCCGGGCTGCTCGACATCCGGGTCACGAACATCCGTGACTTTGCCGAGGGAATCCACCGGCAAGTCGATGACCGCCCCTTCGGCGGCGGCCCCGGGATGCTTCTGATGCCCGGCCCGGTTGTTGCCTGTGCCGAGCATGTCGTCGGCGTCGCCCCGGCTCCGTCCGCCGACGAGGGCAGCGAGGATATTGATCGGTCCGCACGGGGCCGCGCGGTGATCCTGCTCACGCCGGGGGGGCGACGGCTCACGCAGGAAGTGGTCGAGGAACTCTCCCGTCGCGAGCGGATCGTGCTCGTCTGTGGCCGCTACGAGGGGTTCGACGCCCGCGTCCCTGCGGCCCTACGGGCCGAGGAGCTCTCCATCGGCGACTTTGTCCTCTCCGGAGGGGAGGTGGCGGCAATGGTCGTTGTCGACGCCGTCTGCCGGCTCGTTCCCGGCGTGCTCGGCGACGAAGAGAGCGCCCGTCAGGATTCCTTTTCCAACCCCGGCCGGCTCGTTGAGGGCCCCCAGTACACCCGTCCGCGGGAGTTCCGCGGCATGGGAGTCCCCGACGTGTTACTGTCGGGGGACCATGGCAAGATCGCGAAGTGGCGCCATGAGCAGGCGATCGCCGCGACCCGCCGCCGCGACGCCGGATCGTCGGACCGCCCCGGCGAGCCATCCCCGCACCAATCCCCAGTCCCGTCCAAGAAGGCTCCGGAGCCGACAGCCCGGGCCATCGAAACCACACCAAGGAGCGTGCCGTGAGCCAGAAGACCCTCTCCCTCGTCGAGGCCTCGAGCCTCAAGTCGGAAGTTCCGCAGTTCGCCATCGGCGACACCGTCGACGTTCACACCCGCATTCTCGAAGGCGAGAAGGAGCGGGTTCAGATCTTCAGCGGCGTCGTCATTGCCCGCAGCGGCACCGGCAGCCGGGAGATGTTCACCGTCCGGCGGATCGTCGGCGGCGAGGGGGTGGAGCGGAAGTTCCCCCTCCATTCCCCAAAGATCGCCAAGGTCGATGTGAAGCGGTCGGGCGTCTCGCGCCGCGCCAAGCTCTATTATCTCCGTGACCGCGTCGGCAAGGCGGTGCGTCTGCGTGAGAAGCGCGACGAGGTCGCCCTGGCTGCCGGCGCTGCCAAGAAGGCGGCTGCGAAGGCGGCCGCGAAGGCGGCTGCGAAGGGCTGACCCCCCGCAGGCACCTCTGCTCCTCTGAATCCCGTGAAGACCCTGGTCATCGGCGGTGCGCTCTTGCGCAAACCGGTGGGGAGAGGGGCCGATGGACCGGCGCGACCCCAACCCTCACCGTGCCGGACCTGACGACCGCGACGCGCTCGGCCGGGAAGGTGAGGATCTGGCCGCAAAGCATCTCCAGCGACTCGGTTACCGGATCGTTGGTCGACGGGAACGAATCCTCCGGGGCGACATCGACATCGTGGCCCTCGATGGCCGAACGGTGGTGTTCGTCGAGGTCAGAAGCCGCTCCGACACCCGACACGGCCATCCGGCCGAGACGGTCGGGCCGGTGAAGCAGCGGCGGATCTCGGAACTCGCCAATGCCTACATCCGCCGGCACCGGCTCCAGGATTGCCAGGTGCGCATCGACGTCGTCACGGTGATCTTCGGCGTTGGCGGTGAGGCCCCGATCATCGAGCACTTCGAGAACGCCTTCGAGAGCCCGTGAGTGGTCGGCCCCGCGCCTCCCCTCCCGGTCGCGATTCTTCGGGGAGTGGCTCGCCAGACGCGAGCGACGTACAACATCGTTCGCGGTATCTCAGTCGTCTGGGTGGGATGCCGGCGGGTGCTTGGCCGGGGAGCCCGGTCGGCTGTCGATCGCGGAGGTGAGCGTGGATGATTTTGTCGAGCCGCTGGGGATGCGGGTGCTGATCCGCAAGGACGAGAGCCGCCACAAGACGCGTGGGGGGATTGTTCTCCCCGACCAGGCGGAGATCCCCACGATCACGGGGCGCGTTGTTGAGGTGAGCCTCCAGGTGGAGCGCGACGCCGACTTCCCGATCGAGAAGTACGACAAGGTCCTGTTCCATCCCAAGAACTCGATCCCGGTGGACTTCGAGCAGGACAATCTCCTCTACGTCGTGCCGATCGAGGATGTGGTGGCCGTGTTCCGCCGCCACGACGCCCGGCGCCCCACGCTGCGCGGGCCGGACGAGAAGGGGGACGATGTCCCCGAACCCGGCAGCGACTGATCG
>JBAWVV010000520.1:0-2988 GCA_037147115.1 Planctomycetia bacterium
GAGGGCTCCTGATTTCAGTCTGCCTGCGCCGTGACACCGACGGCGCCCGCCCCCGCCGCTCACCAGGGGAGCTGTTTGAGAAAGATGTTCTTGAAGAACAGTTCGCTGCCGTGGTGCTGGAGCTCGATCTGATCGGCACGAGGAAGGGGCTTGGTCCCCTTCGACCAGAAATCCTCGAGCTTGACCCGGTCGACGACGAGCGTGTCGTTGAGCCACACCGACACCTTCTCCCCCACCATACGGATGAAGAACGTGTTCCACTCCCCCGGTTTCCGGTCGGCGAGGGCCAGCGGCATGTTGCGCCACTGGCGGTTGTTCCACAGGCCCCCCGAACCGAGATTGCGGCCATTGGAGAACTGGGCCACCCACGCCTCGGGCGTGGCGGGGGCGGGCTTCCCCGGCTCGACACGCGGATCCCACGGATCCCAGATCTGAATCTGCGGCGTGCCGCGTAGATAGATCCCCGAATCAGCCCCCGGCGGGATCTTCCAATCGACAAACAACTCGAAGTCGCCATGGTCCCGCGCCGTGCAGAGGCTCTCTCCCTTGCCGTCGTAGTGGAGGACGCCGTCGACAACGCTCCAGTGCGCCTTCATCGTCGCATCGGCCGTGGCCTGCGCTGCTTCAAGGGCTGCGCCGGTAAGGGCCCGGCGGGCGGGCGCTTCGCCATGGGTGAGCCCCTTCCAGCCGGCGAGATCGCGGCCATTGAAGAGCGCCTCGAATCCGGGGGGAGGGGCGTTGTCCTTCGCGACACGGAGGCTTGCAGGCGCCGGGGAATAGTCGGCAACCTTGAGCTTGCGGAACTCGACCCGATCGTCGTGGCCGGCAAGAACGATGTGGCCGCGCCGGTTCGCTTTGCCGGGATGGGGGGAGCCGTCGATCACCGCCATGTCGTCAAGGTACGCATCGACGATCACCGTGCCATTGAGAATCACGCAGACGTGATCTTCGATGGCGATGATCGTTTCGGTATTCCATTCGCCGACCGGCTTCAAGGCGCCAGTGCGCGCCGGGGCGATGCCGTAGACCGAGCCGTGCACCTGCCAGGGCTTGAGCCACGTCAGCCGCTGTTTGCCGGCGCCGGGGATCTCCGCCTCCTGGCCATAGAGCGGCCCGTCGTGGTCGAGGATCTGGATCTCGAGGCCATCGCGCGACGGATAGCCATCCTTCGGCACGCGGATCCCGATGCCGTTGTTGCCGCTGGCTTCGAGGCGAAACTCGAAGGAGACTGCGAAGTCGCCGTACTCGTTCTCGGTCTCGAGCGTCTTCCCCCCCTTCTTGCAGACGAGGATGCCATCCTCGATTGAATAGCCGGCGGTGTCGCCGTGCCAGCCGGCGAGATCTTTCCCATTGAAGATCGGCTGCCAGGTGGCCTTCGCGAGGATCCCCTCGGCATGCTCGGCGGCCGCGACGAAGGGATCGGCTTGGCCCGAGTGTGGCGGCTGGGCCGAGGCGGAGGGGAGAACGACGGCATGCTGGAGCAGCAGCCAGAAGAGCATGAGGGGAACGGCAGCGCGGATGAGGTTCATGACATGTCCCTGGTGGATCGAGTGAAGCGGTGCACTCGAAAAAGAGAAGATCGGCTCTGCCGGAAATGAACCCTCGATTGGGCGGGGCAAAGCCAGTTCCATACGGCAGCGGAAAGGCTCACGTTGAAAACGCCTCTTCGAGTCGGGCGAGGCTCGCTGGCACGGCCTCGTTCGGATCGGCCTTCCCTTCAAACTCAAGTGACACCCAACCCTCGTAGCGGTAGCGCCGCAGCATCGCGGCGACGGCTTTGTAGTCGATGTCGAGGGAATACCACTTACCGCCGCCGTCGTACGTCTTCGCCTGCACGAGGCAGCAGGCTGGAGCGAGCTTCTCCATCTGTGCCGGCGAGTCGTCGAGGAAGTTGCCGGTGTCGAGCGTCACCTGGAGCCAGGGGGAATTGATCGCCTCGACGATCCGCATCACGCCGGCCGCCGTCCGCCCCAGCCCCCAATGGTTTTCCAGGCCGAGCACGACGCCGCACTCCTCGGCCCGCGGCAGGAGCCGCTCGATCGAGGCGATCACCCAGCCGAAGCCCTCTTCGTCGGTGTGGCCGGGGAGATTCGGCTCGATCCCCTTGTTGGCCATCAGATCGTCGAAGTTCTTCGATGTCCCCCAGCGCCCGGTGTTGATTCGCATCGTGGGGATGCCGAGCCGGTAGGCGGTGTCGATCGAGTTGAGCGTCTTGGCGATGTTGTCGTCGCGAACCGCCTTGTCGGGGTTCACGAAGCCTTGGTGCGTCGAGAATCCCATCAGGGCGAGGCCGTGGGCGTGGGCCTGGCGTTTGAGCCGCTGGAGGCGGGCGTTGGACTGGTCGTCCCCCATTTGCACCTGGAGGATCTCGACGCCGTCGAATCCCATTCGGGCAGCCCGGTCGATGCAATCCTCGATCGGCGCCGGCTCCGCGCGGAACTGCCAGAAGGAGTAGGTCGAGACACCGAACTGCACCGGGCGGAGGGGGGCGGCCGGAGGGGCGTCGTCGGCGGCGAAGGCACGCCCCGTGGCGGCCAGCGAGAGGGACGCGGCGGCGGCGAGGAAGGTGCGGCGATCGGGGCGGGCGAGCATGGGGTTTCCTTTCGGTGAATGGACGAAAGCGTAGGGCTGTGGGAGAACGGGCGTCAACGGTTTCCTCGCTTTTCTCTCGCGCCTCCGGAGTCTCCCATGATCGTCGAACGGGTGAAGTATGTGATTTGGGCCGCCGACATGGATCGGGCGGTGCGCTTCTACTGCACGCTCTGCGGCGGCAAGCTCCTCAAGCAGAACTCCGTCATCGCCGAGGTAGAGATTCTCGGGAGTGTCCTCGGGATCCATTCCGGTGGCGAGGGGAAACGAACCTGGACGGGGCTCTCCTTCCAGGTGCCAGACGTCTGTGTGGGGGCCCATGAAGTGGTCGCTGCCGGCGGAAGTGTGACGAAGGAGCCGGAGCCGGAGGATGGCCAGCCTCCCCATCTGGCGATGTGC
>JBAWVV010000521.1:0-2980 GCA_037147115.1 Planctomycetia bacterium
CTCCTCGCCGATCCCCGCCATGGCGAGCGCTGGGGGCGCCACTGGATGGACGTGTGGCGCTACGCCGATTGGTGGGGCCTGGGGGATCAGCTCCGCAACAGTCAGAAGCACATCTGGCACTGGCGCGACTGGATCGTGGAATCGCTCAACGCCGACACCGGCTACGACGAGATGGTGCGACTGATGCTCGCCGCCGACGAGATCGCCCCCGACGATCTCCCCAAGCTACGGGCCACCGGGTTCCTCGCCCGCAACTGGTTTCTCTTCAACCGCACTCCGTGGATGGACGAGACGGTCGAGCACGTCGCCAAGGGCTTCCTCGGGCTCTCGCTCAACTGCGCCAAGTGCCACGACCACAAATACGATCCGCTCCGCCAGGAAGATTACTACGCGATGCGGGCCTTCTTCGAGCCGCTCCACGCCCGGCTCGACGTCCTGCCGGGCGAGCCCGATCTCGAGCGCGACGGGATCCCGCGCGTGTTCGACGGTGCCCCCGACGTGCCGACGTACCTTTTCGTCCGCGGCGAGGACACGAAGCCCGACACGTCGCGGCCGATCCTTCCCGGCGTCGCTGCCGTGTTCGATTTCTCTTCCGTAGAGGTCCACCCCGTAGCGCTCCCGAAGACCGAATCGCAGCCGGCCAGGCGTCCGTGGGTGATCGACGCCCACACCGCTGCCGCCGGCCGCCGCCTCGAAGCGGCCCGGGCCGCCCGCGATGCCGCCCCGTCACCGGGGAGCGAGCAGGGAGTGGCGATCGCCGCGGCCGATCTGGCGGCGGTGGAGCGGCGCGGCGCCGCGATGCGGGCCGGATGGGCCGCCGAGGATCTCGCCGGGGCCGGTACGGACGAGTCGCTCTCCCGTGCTGCCGCCGCAGCCGCTTTGGAGGCCGTGCGCGCGGAGCGAATGCTCGTCGCTGCCCGGGCCAAGGCCGGGCTTCACGACGCCGAAGCGAAGCTTGCTGCCGCGGCGGCCGAGGCGAAGCCCGCTGCCGAGAAGGCCGTGGCCGATGCCAGGACAGCCCTCGAGCAAGCCGAGGCATCGGCGACCGAGCCGGGAGAAGCCTTTACGCCCCTCCTCGGCGCCCGCTGGACACCGACCCGGTTTCGCAATTCGAGCGCCGACGATCCGGCCATCCCCTTCCCGACGTCGAGCACCGGTCGCCGTTCGGCGCTTGCCGCCTGGATCACCGCCCCGGGCAATCCCCTCACGGCGCGCGTGGCGGCCAATCATCTCTGGGCCCGCCACATGGGGAGGGCCTTGGTGCCGACGGTGTTCGACTTCGGCCGCAAGGGCACCCCTCCCGATCACCCTGAGCTTCTCGACTGGCTGGCGAGTGAGTTGGTGGAGGATTCGGTCAACGGCCCGCACAAAAAAGCCTGGAGCATGAAGCGGATTCACCGGCTGATCGTGACCTCGGCCGCCTATCGACTCCAATCGTCGACCGCCGGGAATGCCGCTGGGGTGCACCTCGATCCCGACAACCGCACCTGGTGGCGGCGGGAACCGATCCGGCTGGAATCGGAGGCCGTTCGCGACGGCATCCTCGCGCTTGCGGGCACGCTCGACTCCCGGATCGGCGGAGCGCCTGTGCCGGCGGCCGAACAGCCGGCGTCGACAAGGCGGAGCCTCTATTTTCAGCACACCGATCCCGACCGCAATCCGTTTCTCACCACCTTCGACGGCGCCGGCGTGAAGGAGTGCTACGAGCGCGAGCGGAGCATCGTGCCGCAGCAGGCGTTGGCGCTTGCCAATGCCGGATTCGTCCACGATGCCGCCGCCCGGATCGCGGCCCGGATCGCCCCCGCCACTCCACCCGTCGACGAGACCGCGTTCATCGACCGGGCCTTCCGCACGGTCCTCGGCCGCGCGCCGGGCGCCGCCGAATCGGAGGCCTGCGTCGGGGCGATTGCGCAGTGGCGAAGCCTCGAGCCAGTCCCTGCCGATGGCTCGGTGGAGCCGGCCCGGATCCATCTTGTTTGGGCGCTTCTCAACCACACCGACTTCGTCACGCTGAGGTAGCCGACATGCGCCCCTCGAACACCGTCGTCATTCCGCCGCGCCGGGCCTTCCTCGCCGACCTCGGCCTCGGCTTCACCGGCCTGGCGCTTGGCGCGATGTTCGCCCGCGACGGCGTCGGCTCGCCGGCGGCTTGGACGCCCCCCGACGGCAGGCCCCACTTCGCCCCGAAGGCGAAGAGCGTCATCTGGCTGTTCATGAACGGAGGCGTCAGCCATCTCGAAAGCTTCGACTATAAGCCTGAGATCACGAAGCACGCCGGCAAGACGATCGCCGAGACGCCCTACGCCGACGTCCAGAATCCGGCCAAGCTCGCCCTCGAGCGGGCCCCCGTCCCCGATGCCAACGGCCTCCAGCGGAACGTCCTGTTTCCCCTTCAGACCGGCTTCCGCCGCCATGGCCAAAGTGGCATGGAGATCAGCGACTTCTTCCCCCACACCGCACGGAATGCCGACCGGATCGCCGTTGTCCGTTCGATGTGGACCACCGACTCCAATCACGGCGCGCAGACGCAGTTTCACACCGGCCGCCACATGCTCGACCCCGCTCAGCCGACGCTCGGTGGCTGGGTGCACTACGGGCTCGGGTCGATCAACGAGGAGCTGCCGCAGTTCATCTCGATCGGCTTCCGGGAATACTGGAACCGCAAAGACGGCGTCTACCTCGGCCCCGCCCACGACGCGGTGCCGCTGCGAATCGATCCGGCCAATCCCCTCGACTTCGGCCGGCCCGAGCGGCCGTTTTCACCCAAGGCCCAATCAATCGGATTCGATCTCGTCAGCCGACTCGACCGGGCGACGGCGGTGGAATACCCCGACGACCCGGCTACGGTGGCCCGGATCGCCTCCTACGAGCTGGCCCACTCGATGCAGCAGAGCGTGCCGAAGGTCGTCGACTTCGCTGATGAGACGGAGGAGACGAAGCGGCTCTACGGCCTCGATCTCCCCCACTGCCGCGACTTCGG
>JBAWVV010000522.1:0-2974 GCA_037147115.1 Planctomycetia bacterium
GATCGTGGCCCTCGCCACCATGCTCTTCCTCAGCCTTGGGGATCTCGGTGATCAGCGACTCGGTCGTGAGAAGGAGCGCGGCGACGCTGGCGGCATTTTGAAGCGCGGTCCGCACCACCTTCGCCGGATCGATGACGCCGGCGGCAACAAGGTCACAGTAAATCTCCTTGTCGGCATCGTAGCCGTCGTTTTTCCCCTTCATGTGGCGGACACGGTTGACCACCACCGGGCCGTCGACGCCGGCGTTGGTGGCGATCGCTTCGAGCGGATAGCGGAGGGAGTTTTTCACGATCGAAGCGCCGAGCTTCTCATCCCCTTCGAGATCGAGCTTCTCGATCGACTTCTCGCTGCGAAGAAGGGCGACGCCGCCGCCAGGAACGATCCCCTCGGCGAGGGCCGCCTGGGTAGCGCTCTTGGCATCCTCGATGAGCGCCTTGCGCTCCTTCATCTCGGTCTCCGTGGCCGCCCCGACGTTGATCTGGGCAACACCTCCCGCGAGCTTCGCCAGCCGTTCCTGGAGTTTCTCGCGATCGTAGTCGCTGTCGGTAACCTCGATCTCGGCACGGATCTGAGCCGCCCGGCCGTCGATCGCCGACTTCGTACCGGCCCCGCTGACGATCGTGGTGTTCTCGCTGTTGATGATCACCTTCTTGGCGCGACCAAGGTCGGTGAGCTTGACGGCGTCGAGGGCAATGCCGAGATCCTTGAAGATCGCCTGACCCCCGGTGAGGACGGCAAGATCGCCCATGATCGCCTTGCGACGGTCACCGTAGCCAGGGGCCTTCACGGCCACCGACTGGACGATGCCGCGAAGCTTGTTGACGACGAGCGTGGCCAGTGCCTCCCCCTCAACATCCTCGGCGATGATCACCAGCGGCTTGCCCGCCTTGCTGATCGCCTCGAGGAGCGGGACAAGGTGCTTGGCCGAGGAGACCTTCTCCTCAAACAGGAGGATGTACGGGTTTTCGTACTCACAGACCTGCGAATCCGCATCGGTGACGAAGTGGGGGGAAAGATAGCCGCGGTCGAATTGCATCCCCTCGACGACATCGACGGTCGTCTCCGCCTGCTTTCCCTCCTCGACGGTGATCACGCCGTCCTTACCAACCTTCAGAAACGCCTCGGAGAGGACGCTGCCAATCGTCGGATCGTTGTTGCCAGCGATCGTGGCGACCTGCATCAGCTCCTTCTTGTTCTTCTCGTTGATCGGCGTCGCCATGGCGAGAATCGATTTCGAGACCGCCTCGACCGCCTTGTGGATGCCGCGTGAGAGGGCCATCGGATCGGCCCCGGCAGCGATCATCTTCAGCCCCTCGCGGAAGATCGCCTCGGCGAGAACCGTAGCCGTCGTCGTGCCGTCACCGGCGACGTCGTTGGTCTTGCTGGCCGCTTCCTTGACGAGTTGGGCGCCGAGATTCTCGTAGGGATCCTCGAGGTCGATGTCCTCGGCGACCGTGACGCCGTCCTTGGTGACCTTGGGGGAACCCCAACCCTTGTCGAGGACGGCATTGCGGCCGCGCGGGCCGAGGGTGCTTTTCACGGCGCGGGCGAGCTTCGAGACGCCGGCGAGCAACGGCTGGCGGGCTTCATCGTCGAACACCATTTGCTTGGCCACGGGTCACTTCTCCTCTGGAACGATTGCGGGAACGGGCTCGGTGTACGGCTGGGGTCCGCCGGGGCCCCGAATTGGCAGCAGCGCCAGCGGACATCCCCTGGGAAGGCAACCCGCGTGCCGTCGGTGGTCGCGAATCGAAAAAAATCGGCTGGCAGCCGTGGGACAGGGGGATTTGCAGCGTTGCAGGTGCCGGTTTCTCCGCCGGGCCCTGGTCGCTGCTGCCGTTTTGGCAGCGGGATCGACTAACGCTGCGGGGCACCGGGGGTCCAGTCGATCCCCGGCCCGAGCGCGCCGACGAAGGCGGCGAGGAGATCGGCGGCATGGTCGAGGTCGTCGAGTGACACCGTCTCCACGGCCGAATGCATGTAGCGATTGGGAATGCTGACCAGCGCCGTTGCCACCCCCGCCCGGGTGGTCTGGAGGACGTTGGCATCGGTCGGGGTCGCCCGGCCGCTGGCCGAGAACTGGAACGGGATCGAGCGGGCCCCGGCCGCCGCGACGAGCCGCTCGACAACCTGCGGGTTCATGTTCGGCCCCCGAAACACGACCGGCCCTTTGCCGAGACTGACATCCCCCTCCGATTTCTTGTCGATCGTCGGGCAGTCGGTGGCGTGGGTGACGTCGACGGCGATCGCGACATGAGGATCGACACCGAAAGCGCTCGTCTGGGCGCCGCGGAGGCCGATCTCCTCCTGAACCGTCGAGGCGACATGGAGCGCACAGGCCAGGGGCCCCGCTTCGGCTGCGCGGCGGAAAGCCTCGAGCACCACCCACAAGCCCACCTTGTCGTCCATCGCCGGCGAGGCGACGAGGTTGTTGCGCAGAGGCTGGACTCGCAGTTCCACCGTCACGCAGTCACCGATCCGGATCACCCCCTCGAGATCGGCCTTGTCGCGCGCCCCGACGTCGATCCACAGATCCTTCATCTTCGGCACCACCTTCCGCTCCTCCTCGGTGAGGAGGTGGATCGGCTTGCGGGCGATGACGCCGGGCACCGCCCCCGCACCCCCCCACACCACCACGCGCGAGCCGATCAGTTGCATTGGATCCCAGCCGCCGATCGGCTGCACTGAGCAATAGCCATCGCTGTCGATGTATTGGATGATGAGCCCGATCTGGTCGCAGTGCCCGGCGAGGAGCATCCGCAGCGGCGCACCGGGGTTTTTCACGCCGATCACATTCCCATGAGAGTCGGTCGAGACCGAGTCGGCGACAGCCCCTAAATAAGAGCGGACGAGGTCCTGGATCGGCCACTCGTAGCCGGACGGGCTGGGGGTGAGGAGAAGACGAAAAAGGAAGTCGCGGGCGGAGTCTTTCACGTGCCGGGGGTCCTCGGGGCGATGAGGGGCAGGGCGGAGG
>JBAWVV010000523.1:0-2970 GCA_037147115.1 Planctomycetia bacterium
GGCTTGCGGTCGCTTGTGGGCCTCGCCTGGCGTGGACTGGCCCACCGCCCCTCCCGGGCGTTTTCGATCGCCGCCATCGTCGCCGTGGCCGAGTTTCTTATCGTCGCGGTGTCGGCTTTTTCACTCTCGAGCCCCCCCCGCCCTCGCGAACGATCGGGCCCGACTGGCGGTTGGACCTCGATCGCCACCTTCGCCGCCCCGACGAGCGTCGATCCGACCGATCCTGTCGTCGCCGCCGATCTCGGGCTCTCCGATTCCGCCCGGCAGACGCTCGCCGGGGCGACGCTCGAACCGATCCGGGCCAGCGCCGGTGACGATGCCAGCTGCACGAATCTTTACGCCCCGGCCCGGCCGATTGTCCTCGGTGTCGGCCCCCGCTTCGTCGGCCGCGGCGGCTTCCGTTTCACTGGCCACGCCCCCCTCCCCGTCTCGGCCGCCGCCAATCCCTGGCAGCTCCTCGGTCGGAGGGGAGGCGGTCCGATCCCAGCGATCCTCGACGACGCCACCGCCCGCTGGGCCCTCAAGCTTGGCGGCGTCGGCGCCCGTTTCACGCTCCCCGACGACGAGGGAACAATGGTGGAGTTCGAAATCGTCGGCCTCCTCGAGCCGGGGATCCTGCAGGGCTGGGTGATCGTGGCCGAATCCGATTTTCAATCCGTCTTCCCGAGCCGTTCGGGGGCTGCGATGGCGCTGGTCGACGCCGGCGAAGAGCCGCTGTCGGCCGTCGATCGGGCGGCGCGTGCCGCGTGGGTCGATGCCGGGGTCACCATCCAGCCGACGCTCGATCGGCTGCGGAGCCTGTCGGCCGTCCAAAACACCTTCCTGGCCGCCTTCCAGGCGCTCGGCACCCTGGGGCTCCTTCTGGGGACTGCCGGCGTCGCCGCCGCGCAGTTCCAGGGGGTGCTCGAGCGGATTGGCACTTTCGGTCTCCTCGGCGCGATCGGCTTCCCACCGGGCCGGCTGCGGGCCATCGTCCTCCTCGAGACCTGCTTCATGGTCGGCCTGGGGCTGGCGGCCGGCGCCCTGGCCGGTGCGGCGACCCTCCCGGCCCATGTCGCCGGAGGGCGGGCGGAAGTCCCCCTCGTCTGGATCGCCGCCACCTGTGGCCTCACGCTCCTGGTAGCGCTCCTGGCCGGGCTCGTTGCCACGCGCGCCGTGGCACGCCTCTCCCCGCGCGACGCCCTCGCCGCCCGCGGTTGACGGCGGTTGACGGCGATCCCCTGCGGTGGCCGCCCAGGCGGCTGAATTGGCTTTGAACGGGGGCCCGGCCACCGGGTAGGGTACGGCCCATGGACATTCTCGTGATCCTTCCGCGCTGGGTCGGCGACCTCGTCATGACGACCCCAATGCTCCGCGCCCTGCGCGGTCATGTCGGCCCCGGCGCCCGGATCACCGGCGTCGTGAAGCCGCACTTCGCCGAGATCCTCGCTGGCACCGGCTGGCTCGACGACATCGTCCCCTACGATCGGCGCGGCCGCTCCCCGGCCGTCCGTTTCCCGGGCGTCGTCAAGGCCCTCCGGGCGCGCCGCTTCGACACGGCGCTGGTCGTGCCAAACTCCCTCTCGACAGCGGCCCTGGCGTGGGCGGCCGGGGCCCGGCGGCGCGTCGGCTTTGCCGGTCACTGGCGCCGCCTCCTCCTCACCGATGTCGTCCCGCCGCCGCGCCGCGCCGGCCGGATCGACATTCAATCGCCGACCCGCTCCGCGATGGCGATCGCTGAACGGATCGGCGTGCCGGCCGGATCGCTCAAGCCGGAGTTGGCAACGAGCCCTGCCGACGAGCTCCTCGCAAGCGACGTCCTCGCCCGGCTCTTTCCCGGCGCCCCCTCGGGGCCGCTTGCCGTCTTCAACGACAACGGCGCCTTTGGCCCATCAAAGAGCTGGGGGGGGGAGAAGTTTGCGGTGCTGGCCCGCCTCCTGCTCGACAAGCACCCTGGGGCCCGCGTCGTGATTCACTGCGGCCCAGCCGATCGCGACGAGGCCCGAAGGATTGTTGCCAGTGCGTCTCATCCATCGGTGGCGAGCCTCGCCGACGAGCCCGCCCTCCCCTTCGGCCTCGCCAAAGCCCTCATCCGCCGCGCCGACGTCGTCGTCTCCACCGACAGCGGCCCGCGCCACTTCGCCGCCGCCTTCAACACGCCCACCGTCGTCATCCACGGCCCGATGGATGTCCGCCTGGGATGGTCAGACCACCCCAATCTCGAGGAGATGCGCCTCGATCTCCCCTGTTCCCCGTGCGGGAAGCGCGTTTGTCCGCTCGGCCACCACGATTGCATGCGGCTCCTGACCGTCGACGCGGTGGGGGGTATGATGCTCTCGCTCCTCGACCGGCACGCCGGCCGATCGATCGGGGCAGCCGACGCCGGCCATCGAGTCGCCTGACGTCGCCATCCGCCGCGGCACCAGCCGTCGCCCGTCCCCTCCCTGTCCTTCTTGCCCGTCCGGAGTCTTCCGATGCTGCAGTTTGTGAGCATGCTGGCCGCGATCGCCCTCACCGCCTTCTGTTGGGGTGTCTACGGACCGGTGCTCCACATCGGTAGCGGCCAGCTCGGCTCGGCCCTGCGGGCGTTCATGTGTGTTGGCATGGCCTACTTCGGGATCGCGATCGTCGTCCCCCTGGCGATCCTCTGGAAAACGGGCGAGAAGGGATCGTGGACAAAAACGGGCGTGCTCTGGAGCTTGCTCGCCGGCGCGGCCGGGGCCCTCGGCGCCCTCGGCGTGATCCTCGCTGTGCGCGTGTTCGGCGGGCAGCCGATCTATGTCATGCCGCTCGTCTTCGGCGGCGCCCCGGTCGTCAACACGCTCCTCAATGCGACGCTGACGAAGTCGTTCGGGCAGCTCAAGGCGCCGTTTCTCGCCGGGCTGATCCTCGTCATCACCGGTGCCGCCACCGTCCTCATCTTCAAGCCGGTCGCCCCCCACTCCGCCCCGAAGGCTGTCGCCGCGGCGACAGCCTTCGGGGCGGAGTGGG
>JBAWVV010000524.1:0-2968 GCA_037147115.1 Planctomycetia bacterium
GCACTGTCTCGAGGACCGGAGCGTCGCCGACCCGGTAGTCGAGAAGGATCGTGTCGCCGGCATGATGGACGCTTCGCATCCGGGCCCACGGGATCGGTCCATAGGGGCGGCCGTCGCGGCCGATCCCGCGCGGATCGTCGAAGGAGCCGGTGGCCGGATCGGCCCAGCCGGGCCCCTCAGGCTGAAACCACTCCACGGTGCCAGCCGTATGCGGATGGGCCCCGTGGCGGCCGTCAAAATTGATCCCCTCCCAGTCGATGAAGCCGTCGCCCGTCCAGACGCCGGCGAGGCTGAGCGTGTCGAGGTCGTGGATCGCAAACGCCCGCCCGCGGCCGATCCCCTCCCCGCCCGGGTCGAGCCGGACCGAAAATCCCTTTCGCACGATCCCGCCATGATCGCGGCCGACTTCGATCGTGGCGGCGAGGAATGGCCCGTAGTCGTGGAGCCGCCAGGGATCGGTCGCCGACGGGGCCGGGCCGCGGCTGGTTCCCTTGGGGAGGGCGGCGAGATAGTTGGGGGTGATCGCGACGTGGGCCTTGTCGTTGTGCCCCTTCAAGAACGTCTCGCGGAGGTAGTGGATGACGTCGTACTTCTGGCTCGGCACCATCCAACCTTGAGGCACCATCTGGCCGGTGCCGACGGTGAGCGTGGAATAGAGGGAGAGGGGATCGGCGCCGCGCTTGAAGGTGTGGCTGGCAAACCGGGGGGCTGTCGGGAGCGAGCCGGGGGATTCAAGAGTGCCGTGGCAATTCGCGCAGACGCGTCCATAGATCGCCGCGCCGCGCTCGAGGGCCCCGCGGGCGGCCCCGGGGTCGCTCCACTCGGCGACAAACCCGGCATGGTCAATCTCCTGCTCGTAGACAGGCGCCACCGACCGGGCGAGGAGCGCCGGATCGGGCTCGAGCGCCTCCGCCGCGGAAGCCCCCCCGCTTGCCACCGCTTCGAGATAGGCGATGAGATCGAGAAACTGCCCGCGGCCCGTCAGCAGATTGGCAAGCCCCGCTGGCATCAGCGACACGGCGAGATCGACGCGCTCGTCGATCGTGCTCTTGTCGATGACGATCTCGGTGCCCGGCGCAGTAGCGTCCCGAAGGACAAGCTCTGCCGCGGTGTCGCGAACGACCACCCCGGTAGCACTCCGGCCGTCATGGTCGACGACCGTCACGCCGCGATACTCCGGTCGCACAACCTTCGAGGGCTCGAGGAGCGACTCGACGAGATGGCTGCGGAGCGTCGCTCCCTCCACCCCCTCAGGCATCTTCGCGAGGTTGGGCCCGAGGGGGGCTTGCCCTGCCCCGGCGACATGGCACTTGAGGCAGGCGAGGTGCGCGGCGTGGAAGACGAGCGCGCCACGGCGGGCGTCGCCACTGGAAGCCACGTCGGAGAGCAGCCGATCCCGCGGCTCGGCAAGGAGCGTTTCGGCGAGGCCCTGGGCCTTCGCAGTCGCCGGGAGGAAGTTCACCGCGACGGCGAGGCTGACCACAATCGCCGCAACGTGAAAAACTCTCGATGTGGAACGGCTCACGGCATCTCCTCGCGGGGGAATATTCAGCCACAGCAGTTTAGCCCGCAGGGGATGAGAATCCGAGGAAGCCCGCGCGAGGGGCTGGGAAGAACTTGGCCGGGCCATCCGCAGTGCCCTGCCCGCGAGCGCTCCTGTGGGACGCTTGCCGACCCCGCGGCTGCAACCGCAGAGGCGGCGGTATGCTGGGGTGACCCGGCCCTTCATCCTCCACTCCGCTGGTGCAGGGCATCCACGGGCGTCACTGTCTGGAGCATGAATACGTGACCACACAGCCCCCCGCTTTGAGCGACTCAAGCGAGATCACCGTTCAGGTCGGGTACCTGGCGATGGTCTCGTTCCTCGAAGAGCTGTTTTCGACGTTTGAATTCGACCAGTTCGGAGGGATTCTGGGAAGCCTTCGACCTTTGGCAGATGGTACTCCGGCGGATCCGGGAATGTGGTCCGATTGGATGCGGGCTGTTGACGTTGCTCGACGCGCACCGCCAGTGTCGCCCAATTCCGACGGTTGAGTGGCGTAACACATAGGACTGTCTGAAATCTTTCGGTTCGTCGGGGGTGTTCGTGGCTCGGAGCGTTGATGCGCGATCGGCTCTTTGGGGGCGGACGGTATGCGGTTGATCACATCTGCCGAATATGATTTTCTCAGCCGGGTGGTCAGAGCCGTCGGGAAGTCGCTCGATGACGTGGGGCTTTCTGCCGGCACGATGGTCGAGCCGATGGCAGACGGTGGGATGGGGAGCCTTCGCTTCGCTGCTCCGGCGTGCGAGGGCAGCCAGCGGAGGCTCGGCGAAGTATTCGCTGAAGGAGCCTTTACCGATCGGGATGGCATGCCCGTGAGCTTCTCCGTCAATCTCGATGATCGTGGCGGTCTGTTCGAACTCGACATCTGGCGAGTCGACTTCAAGCCACTTCAGAGTCTGCCGCCGGAAGGCGCGGAGGTGACGGTTTCTTGAGCCCGGGCGGTGGCCTTCGGCCTCCGAGGAAATCCCGGTCCGATCGACACAAAAGCCGATTCCGCCCGCCGGCGGGGCGCGACGGTCGCCCGTCGCATTGGAGGCACGAACCGATTCCTTGACGGGGTTGAAAACCTTTTTTACGGTAATTCCATGGGCGGGGTTGGGCCCGTTCCCATGAGCAATCCCGAGGAGGTGAGCATGCGATCTGCGAAGCGTCGAACTTCTCCCCCCCCCCGGCTGCGGCCGGTGATTGAAGCGCTCGAGCCGCGGGCCATGCTCGCTGGCGTGGGGCCGGAATCGTGGAGCGCGGGCGGCATCGGTAGCCCGCTCATGGGCGCCGGGGCACTTTCGACGAGCGGAACCATTCTCACCTGCTCAAGCCCCACACCGGGCTCATCAGGCACCGCCTCGCTTCCTGGATCAACCGGAGGCTCTGGAGGAACGGCATCCGGCGGCGTTCTTTGGCTTCCGAGCACAGCGGGATCTG
>JBAWVV010000525.1:0-2968 GCA_037147115.1 Planctomycetia bacterium
CCAGGCCCGACGCCGATCTGGTCGTCGGCCTCGACGCCCCGCTCTCCTACAACGATGGTGGCGGTGATCGTCCTGCCGATCGTCTCCTCCGCGCGCGGGCCGTGGCTGCGGGGCTGCTCCCCGGCTCGATCATGCCGCCGACGCTCACGAGGATGGCCTACCTGACATTGCGGGGGATCACCGTTGCCCGGATCGTGGCGACGATCGCGGGGGCCCGAGCGCGGATCGTCGAGGTCCATCCAGGGGCGGCCTGCGTGCTCCGCGGGGCGCCGGTCGAAATCGTGCGTGCCCTTAAATCAAGCGCAGCGGCGCGGCATGAGTTGCTCCGCTGGCTCGAGGGGGAGGGCCTGGAGGGGATTGGCGGCGGCCCTGATCCGGGCGATCACTTCGTCGCCGCCTGCGCCGCGGCCCTCGCGGCCTGGAAGTGGTCGCTCGGCGCTCCGGCTTGGATCCACTCCGCCGATCCGCCGTGGCATCCCTATGACATGGCCTGCTGACCGTCGGCCACGCCCCCGCGGCGACGCCGCGATTCTCAGAGGCCCTCTGGATGCGAGCCGGCCAACCTTCGCGATAACTGCCAACTACTTCTGTGCCAATGAATCGAGGGACTGGCGGCCGTGCCGAACGACCCACGCTCGCTGGATTTCGCGGCTGGACACTTCTCTTGTGCCGCGTTCGCGTTCAGCGGCTCAAGGTATGCTAGAGGCACTTCTCCGGTACCGTCGACTGACTGGACTGTCCTTTCCATGCCGCCTCCTCGCTACCTCCAGCAAATCTCGCTGAAGGGCTACAAGTCGATCGATTCGCTGGAGAGCCTCACTCTCAACGCGGGGCTCAACGTTCTCATCGGGGCCAATGGTTCAGGCAAGTCGAACTTCATTCGTTTTTTCGACCTGTTGCGGAACATCGCCGATCCGACGAAGGGGTTGCAGAACTACGTCGCCCAGCATGGCGGCGCTGACGCCTTTCTGTTTCGTGGCATGAAGATCACGCCGGAGTTTCAGGCGAAGCTCGCGTTCGGATCCAACCGGTATGAGCTCACGCTCAAAGCCGCCGACGATCGCTCTCTCTTCTTTGCCAGCGAACAAGCACCTTTCCAAGGAAACTACGGCCCAACTTGGAACGACTTGGGGGGAGGGCACCGGGAGTCACTGATCCTGCGGGACACGTCACCTGCCCGAACGAACAGCATCAAGTGGGCACGTGAAACGATCGCTTCCTGGCGCTCCTACCACTTCCACGATACCTCCGCGAACGCGCCCATGATGGGGCGCTGCAACGTGTACGACCATGCGACGTTGCACGGGGATGCCTCGAACATCGCCGCGGTCCTCAAGTCGATGGAGACAAACGCGCCGGAACGGCTCGATCGGATCGTCGAGGCCATTCGGCTGATCGCACCCTTTTTTGGTGGATTCGTCTTGAAGGAAATCGCCACCGACCAGACGCGATTGTTTTGGAAGGATCGTTATTGTGATCTTCTCTACGACCCAACCCAGTTTTCGGATGGCACCGCTCGCTTCGTATGCTTGGCGACCCTCCTCCTCGGAGACCCGCAGGCGGCGACGATCGTCATTGATGAGCCCGAACTCGGCCTACATCCCTACGCGATCAAGCTGCTGGCGAGCATGCTGAAGGAAGCGGCCGACTCGGTGCAGATCATCCTCTCCACCCAATCAACGCTTCTCTTGGATGAAATGGATCCCGAGAACGTCATCGTTGTCGATCAGATTGAAGGCAAATCCTTGCTGCGGCGATTGGATGGTGACGGCCTTGCTGCTTGGCTCGAGGAGTACACGCTCGGCCAACTGTGGGAAAAGAACGACCTGGGAGGCGTTCCACGGTGACGGACCGCGTCCGGCTCATCATCTCGGTCGAGGGGCCCACCGAGCAGTCCTTCGCCAGCCAAGTGCTCGCTCCTCACCTCGCAGGGTGTGGTGTGGACGCGACAGCCCGATTGCTTTTCACCAACCGCAAACTCCGCAAGCGGGGCGGCGTTCGGAACTACGCCAAAGTCAGCGATGACATCCGATGCTTGATGCAGGAGCAGAAAGACACAGCCGTTCGATTCACGACGATGCTCGATCTTTACGCACTGCCCGGTGATTTTCCGGGCTTCGCTGCTGCCGCATCCCTTCATCAGGCCATCGCGCGCGTCGTGGCACTCGAGCAGGCCCTGGCAGCGGATTTGGGTGACCGCCGTTTCGTCCCATACATCCAGCTTCATGAGTTCGAGGCACTTCTTTTTTGCGATCTCGACCAACTCGTTCCGCGGATTGAAGGGTGTGGGCGGGGCGTTCAAAACCTCAAGGACGAAGTGGGCGACACCCCGCCGGAAGACATCAACGACGGGCCCACGACGGCACCCAGCAAACGCATCATCCAGCATGTGCCGAGGTACGAGACGGTCAAGGTGAGAGTAGGCGCGACCGCTGCCGGCGCCATCGGGTTAGCGAGCCTGCGCGAGAATTGCCCACACTTCGACGCGTGGTTCTCCAGCCTGGAGCGGCTTTCGTCCCACCTGTGACAATTCGGCGGCCGTTTTTTGGATCGTTCTTCGGTATTCGGCTCGGAGCGATACTGCCGCTGATGGTCGATCGTAGTGCTGACGAAGCAGGGCAACGCCTTCTGGGACTGAAAAAAGTTGCCTGCCACCGAATCCAAGGGAGCCCGCCATGCCGAGGCACCCAGCTTCCCTGGATTTCGCGGCTGGCACCTTTTTGTTTTTCGCCCCGACGGCAGATCGACTGCCGAATCCTTGACTTCGACAGAGCCATTGACTACCAGAGAGGGGAGTGTTCCCCTCTTCAGTGCAGCCGCCACGCGACGTCGTGTGGGCTCCACAGATTGGCAGATTGATGGTTGTCCGCGGTGATGCTGCTGCCGGCGTGTCGGGCTCGTGACGAGCCGTCCCGCCGGCCCGGCCGACGCACCATGCTTTCGACCGGCCGCGAGTGCGGGCGACTGT
>JBAWVV010000526.1:0-2965 GCA_037147115.1 Planctomycetia bacterium
CCGGCAAGACTGCGATCTGCTCGCTCGACGGGGATCTCCGGTATCGCGGCTATGCCATCGGGCCCCTGGCGGAGGCCGGAGACTTCGAAGATGTCGCCCACCTCCTCCTCCATGGCGAGCTGCCCAACGCCGCCGAACACGCCGCCTTCACCCGCCGGGTGCACGAGGCTGCGGCGTCTCTCGATCCGACCGTCATCGAAGCGCTGCGGATGCTGGCCGCCCGCACCCCCGACGCCGCGCCGATGGATGCCCTCCGGACAGGCGTCAGCATCCTCGGGCAGATCGAGCTCGACCAACAGCCCGGGTCGCACGAGAGCCTCGTGCTGCAGGCGGAGCGCCTCCTCGGACAGGTGCCGGCGATCCTCGCCGCCTGGCTCGATCTCTCCGCCGGGAGGCCGGTGGCCCCTTGGCCGGAAGGCTCGATCGCCGGCGCGCTGTTGGAGCGGCTCACCGGCCGCAAGCCGAGCGCCGAGGAAGCCTCGATTTTCGGCACGACCCTCGTCCTCTATGCCGAACATGAGTTCAACGCCTCGACATTCGCCGCACGGACGGTCGTCTCCACCGGTTCCGACATGCACTCGGGGATCGTGGCGGCGATCGGGGCGCTGAAGGGACCGCTCCATGGTGGTGCCAATGAACAGGTGCTCGAGGCCCTCGCCGAGATCGGTTCCCTCGATCGGGTCATCCCCTGGCTCGAGGAGCGGTTCGCCGCCAGGAAGGTGGTGATGGGATTCGGCCACCGTGTCTACAAAGACGGCGACGTTCGGGCGAAGATTCTCGGCGGGATGTGCCGCCGGCTCGCCGACGACGGCGAGGGGCTGGCGCTCGAACGCTTGGCCGACGCGGTGGAACGAATGATGCTCGAGCGCAAGCAGCTTCGTCCCAACCTCGATTGGCCCGCCGCCCGCGTCTACCATGCCCTCGGCCTGCCGGTGCGGGTCTTCACGCCGATCTTCGTCGTCGCGCGGATGAGCGGGTGGACGGCCCATGTCATCGAGCAGGTCGGCGACAACCGGATCATCCGACCGCTGTCGATCTACGCTGGCCCTGCCCCCCGCGACTGGCAGCCTCGCTCAGCGCGCTGACTTCGCTTCTGAGCTGGAAACAGCCGCGGCCGCCGCGGTGGGAACCCCACCCTGGCGGCTGCCGGCGTTGTCACAGCCCGGTCGATCCCTTCCAATCCGCCCAGCGCCGAGCGTCAGGGAATCACTGACGTCGGCACGATAATGGCCGAGGTCTGCGTTGCCGTCGGCTGGGCCGCGGCAGGCTCAGCGGCGCCGCCGGCCTGCTCTTCGACGGTCGCCTGGACCGTCACCACCGGCACCGCTCCCGCGCCGAGATCGGTGGAGATCTGGATCTGACGCTCGATTTTCCCGGTCATCTCTCCGGCCTGGAACGTGACCGGGAGGATGTGGACCGGGGCGGGGGTCTCCTTCACCGGGCAGGTGATGCAGCCGTCGGGGCCGCACTCCACGCCGGTCACCTTGAAGGGCCGGTTGGCACGGACGACGACGTTCTTCGTCACCGAGCCACCGGGCAGCACGCTCCCGAGAGCGAGGAGTTGCGGGCTGACCGTCACTTCGGCGACGACCCGCCCCTCGACATCCATCGGGATCTGCGGGGCGCGGGGATCGTTGGTCACCAGGAGCAACTGCCCCTTGACGTACCCGGCGGGCGACTCCGGCTTGAGACTCAAGGTCAGGTCGTAGGCCGATTGCGACGAGGAGTGGAGTGGCGGGGAGAGGGTGACGGCGAAGTTCGAGTTCACGCTCCGCACGTCCTTGATCTCCCAGGGCGTGCTGCCGGAGTGGGTGATGCGTACCTTCCGTTCGGCCCCCTTGCCGAGATCGACGTTGCCGAGATCGATGAAGGGAGGATCGAACGTCACGTCGCCGCGAATGTTCCCCGTCACGCGCAGCTGCACCTCGGCGTAGAACGGCTTGTCGAAGGTGACCGTCAGCGTCGCCCCGTGCTGGCCGAGGAACGTCTTGGTGTTGAACGTCGCCACGACCTCGGAGGTCTCATGGGTCTTCAGGTCCTTCTTGGTGATCGTCGGGGTGGTGCAGCCGCAGCTGGTGCGCACGCCGACGACACGGAGGTCTTCCTTGTACTTATTGCGGAACACGAACCGGTGCTCCGTCTTCGCGCCGCGGGCAACGTTGCCGAAGTTGTGGCTGGTCTCCGAGAACATCTGCTTGGCCCAATCCTGGGCCCGGGCCGGTGCCGCACTGAGCAGCAGGAGCCCGACGACAACGACCAACGGGAGACGGAGCTTGCCGAAAAAGGGCCGGGCGGCGCACATGGGCGTGTCACCAAAGGGTGTGCGGCCGGCGGAAGGCTTGGCCGCGAAAGACCTTACGAAGAGTACGGATGCCATGGAAGGGGAGTCAACGGGGCTCTGGGCGGGCTGGGCGGACAACGGTGTCCGTCACCTTCCAAACATTCCCCGCCGGGGCGTTCCCGGGGGGTGTCCAGTGCCGTTTCCCCCTGAAATTTCCTTCTTTTGCGCGCCAGGACCGCTACAGCCCCGAGGGTTTGCTAGGATAGAAAAGTCGCTCATCGGACGGCTCCCCAGCCGTCCGAGACGTTCGAGCCAGCCCGAGCCGGCCCGGACAGGACCCTCGATCGCTGGTCTGGGGTTGGTTCTTGACTGGTTCTGGCTCTGATTCGCCGGGTGTTCCCGGTGGTTCAACCCAGCCTGACGAACCGGCCGCCGACCAGCCGATGGAGGGAGTGACGAAGCTTTGATCCCTGACCTCGGTCAGTGGTCGAGAGATTATTGGGGGCGTACTGGTTTCGACCGGATGCAAGAGGTTCAGATTGCGTGTCGTGGTTGGTCGGCTGGCCACGTTAAAAGTCGACCAAGCTTCAATTGCCGAAGCTCAGTTTTCTCTGGCTGCTTAATTAAGCAACCCCGAGCGATGGCCCCAGTCGGAAGGGCCTCCCAATCGGTCGCCAAATCCGA
>JBAWVV010000527.1:0-2961 GCA_037147115.1 Planctomycetia bacterium
ACCATTTGCCGGTCGCCGCAGGCGACACGGCCCAAGGCCAGGGTCCTCAGACAAATGGCGGCAGGCACGTTTTTCCGAGAGTGGCAGGCCGCATCTTCCGGCTTTCCCAGCGGTCGGTTACTCCCCGGAAGTCGGTTCCGGAGCGCCTGGTTCCTCGTCGAGGAACTCGTGCACCTCCACGTCCGCCTGCCGCAGGATCGCTCGCAGCGTCCCCTCCGGCATGTCTCCCGGATGGTTCGGGATCGTCGTGTAGCGGCGGAGCCGTTCGTTGCACCAGATCTCGTGAGAGCCCGCCGCTTGACGGTGGAACGAGAGGCCAAGCTCCTTGAGACGCTTGGCGATCTCACGATAACGGAATCCCGCGAGCCGTCCCATCACGTCGCGACGACCAGCGGAAAATCGAACCGGTCGCGCGCTTCGGGCAGGCGATCGGCTGCGGTGTCGTCGGCCGAGGCACGTGCCTCGATGAGTTTCTTGGCGACGTCGCGGGCGATCTCGAGCGTCTCTTGGATCGTTCTCCCCTGGGCCACAAGGCCCGGGATGTCGTCGCTCGTGGCGAGGTAAACGCCTTCGGGGAGCTTCTCAATGTGGAGCGTGACGATGTGTTCCATACCGCAATTCTAGCGAATCAGCCCACGGAAGAAAAAGAAGAAAAAGGTGCCAGCCACCAAATCTGGGCAGGTTGGATGGGGTGCGCGCCCGTGCTTCTGTGCTGAGTGACCGCAGCGCCGACGACGACCGGCGGCGCACCGTCAGGCGTCGAGGAGCTCCCGCAGCCGGATGGCGGCGTGGCGGCCGATCGAGAGCCGCTGCTCGCTCCCCGCGAAGAAGAGCAACGTCTCGTCGCGCGATTTCCAGCGCACCAGCGCGATTCGGCTGAAGTGGATCAAATGTGACCGGCCGATGCGGACGAACTTCCCCGCTGGCAGCAGCGTCTCCCACTGCGCGAGCGACCGTCGAAACACCAACGGAATCTGCCCGTCGTTGGCACAGACATGGCTGTAGTTGCCCATCGCCTCGATCCACAGCATGTCGCTGAGCTGAATGACCACCTTCTGGCCGTTCTGCGAGGCGACGACGCTGACCTTGCTATCGTTGCCGGCCTCAATCACAACCTTGATGTCGGGCTCCAGCCCGGGATCGGATGCGTCGGTCTTGAGCAGCCTCGTGATCGCTTTTTCGAGGCGGAGCGGGTCGACCGGCTTGAGAAGATAGTGGACGGCGCCGAAGTCGAAGGCATCGACGGCGTATTCCGGATAGGCCGTGACGAAGCAGACGCGGACGGAATCGGGCAGCGACTCGAGCAACCCCAGCCCGGAGCCGCGCGGCATCTCGACGTCGAGGAAGACGATATCGGGGATCCTCGCGGCCAGAAAAATCCGCGCCTCCTCGACGCTCTCCACCATGCCGATCACCTCGATCCGGGGATGAGCGGCGAGCAGCTCGGCCAGTCGGCGGCGGGCGGCCGGTTCGTCGTCGACAAGCAGCGCTGTGCGCATCGTGGAATCCTTGCTTGTCAAATATCCACCTGGCCGGAGCGGTCTGGCCGGCTCGCCGCGCCCGGGCTCGCGGCACCCGGCGGGCGCGTATCAGGGAGTCGGATCCGGATCGAAACGCTGCTCTGTCCCGTGTCGATCTCGACGGTCGCCTCGTCGCCGATCAGCAATCCGAGGCGTTTGCGGAGCGTCTGGAGGCCAGAGCCGGGGGAGCGCCTCGAATCGGGGCTGACCCACGCCCCGGTGTTGACGACGCTCACCGTCAGCCAGCCGTTCGTAAGCTCCGCTGCCACGTTCACCGTGAGTGGCTTGGGGCTCGTCTGGGCGCCGTATCGGAAGGCATTTTCCAGCAGCGGCTGGATCATCATCGGCGGCACCGGCACGCTCCGCGCCTCGGGCTCGCAGTCGATCGTGCAGACGAGCCCATCGCCAAACCGGCTCTGCTGCACGCCGAGGTAGTTTTCGAGGGCATCGAGCTCGCGGGAGAGGGGCTCGAGCGGCCGCGACTCGCGCAGGGAAAAGCGCAGATAGTCGGCGAGGTCTTGCGTCACCCGTTCGACGGCGTCGGGATCGCGGCGGGCGTCGACGATGCAGTTGAGGGCATTGAAGAGGAAGTGGGGATTCATCTGGGCTTCGAGATGGCGCAGCTCGATCTCGCGCGTGGCCGCCTCGGCCAGCGCGGTCCGGGCGACATTTTCAGCCGCCGCGCGCTCGGCCCGGGATTGGTTGTCGTTGGCTTCGAGGCCGAAGTAGAGCCCACACCACAGCCACGTGACGATCAGCCGCGGCAAGACCGGCGCGGCCGGTGAGAGGGACTCGACCAAAAACACCCCCATCGCCATGGCGCTGGCGATCCCCACGCCGATCACGACCCGCCTCTGCCAGGGATAGTTCACGAGCCACGGCCCGCTGACGATGAAGTGGCACACGCAGCTGAACAGAAAACCGAGGCAGCCGCGCGCGATCGGCCGAGCGAAAGCGTTCAATCCATCGGCCGCGGAGTTGAGGTTGTATTCATAGCGGGCCAGGATCATGAACAGCCAGAAGAGCGTGTTGAAGGCGAAAAACGCCGACGTCACACGCGATGGCACGAACCACTGCCGCCAGGTCCGGCCGCTCGGCCTGCCGTCGATCTGCGGCGACGTCGTTCGCCTGCGGCTGCCGTGATTGGGGCTGTCGTGATTGGGGAGCGTGGTGATGGTGGGCGGGCTCCTGGTCACAGGGCCGTTGACGCGCCCTGAGACGGGAATTGAACGAGCTGCCTTCCGCACCGGCGGCGCGAGGCTCCGCGCCAGTCGACTCCCAGGGTAGCACGCAGCGCGGGAACGTGGAGAGCGATCAGGATCAGCGGCAGCGCCGCGCCTCGTCGGCTCCGTTTTCGATTGCGCCCATTGGTCCCTGATTGCGCCCATTCGTCCTTGGGATGACCATTCGTCCCGGATTTGGCCACGTTCGTCCCTTTTTT
>JBAWVV010000528.1:0-2953 GCA_037147115.1 Planctomycetia bacterium
CCCGCAAGCGTCCCCGTCCGCTTCTTCTTCCCGTCGCTTCAGAGGGCTCCTCATGCACCGCACGCTTCTCGCCGTCGCCAGTCTAGCGGCCGCGCTCCTGGCCTCGCTCCCGGCCTCCGAGGCCTCCGCCCAGCCCCCCCGCGGCCGCGGCATGGGGATGGGGGGGATGATGTCGCAGGCTTCGCTCCTCCGGCAGGAGGCCGTCCAGGCCGATCTCGGTCTCGCGGCCGATTTGAAGACGAAGATCGCCGCCGAGCTTCCCGAACGGGCGCCCGGTGGCGGTGGCGCCGGTGGTGGCAACCCCCGTGACATGACCGACGAGCAGCGGCAGAAGTGGATGGAGGAGCGTCGGGCCCGCAACGCCGAGGACGACAAGAAGATCGCCGGTCTCCTCGACGCCAAACAGCTCGCGCGCCTCAAGCAGATCCGTGTCCAGGCCCTCGGCGCCGGCGCCCTCATGGACGAGACCCTGGCCAAGGAGCTCTCGATCACCGAAGACCAGGTCGCGAAGTTCCAGTCGGCGATGCAGGAGATGCGTCAGGGGGGCGCTGGCGGCGGCGGCAACCCGGGCGAGATGCGGGCGAAGATGACTGCCAAGGCGATGGAGATTCTCTCGGCCGACCAGAAGGCGAAGCTCGAAGCGCTCAAGGGCCCCGCCTTCGACGTCTCGAAGCTCCAGATGCGTGGACCGGGGGGCGGTGGCCGCCCCGGTGCCGGCACCTGATCAGCCTCTTCGAGCGTTGTCTCCCGAACCATCATCGCCCCGGCGGGGAATCCCGCCGGGGCGATTTTGTTGGGCGGGTGGGGGTTCTCAACACTGCTTGAGCTTGTCCTTCGCAATGCCGGCGGCGACGAGCTCGGGCTTCGGGAGGATGCCCCGGACGCCGGCCGTGTCAGCCTCCACCGTCACCGACACGCTCTTGTAGGCCGGCGTCCGCGAGAGTGGATCGGCCGCCTTCGGCACGAGGATGTTGCTCTCCGGGTAATACATCGCCACGCTCCCCGCCCGGATCTCCGGGAAGGCCGAGACATACACCCCCCGCATCTCGCCGACGCTACTGCGGATCCGGCAACGGCCGCCGGCGGTGAGCCCGTAGCGGGCGATGTCGTCGGGATGGATGAGGACGAGATCGCGCCGCGTCTGGTTGCGGTAGAGATCTTCCTCTTCGTAGACGACCGTGTTGAATTGCCCCTCGCTGCGGATCGTCATCAGTTGGAGCGTCGTCGGCGTGGGGGGCAGGTCGTGCACAAAGAGCGTCGCCTTGCCGTCGGCGGTGGGAAACTTCGACGTCGAGATCGCCCGCCCCGGAATCGAAAACTCCTTCTTCGTCTCATGAATAGTGGCCATCGCCTCAAGCCCCGGCACGATTCGCGCGATCGCCTGCCGGATCGTGTTGGTGTGGGACATCTCGCGCCAATTCAGCACCTGCCCTCCGCTCCCCGACACCGTCTCCCCGAGGACGCGGATGGCGAGGTCGGCGATGATCTCCACTTCCGACCGCGGCCCCACATGCCTCCGCTCGCCCCCTTCGGAGAGGCGGATGTAGCTAAACATGCTCTCCTGCGTGGAGGGCTCCGGCTCCTCGTCGCGGGCAAGGACGGGGAGAATGATCGTCTCCTCGGCGCCGAGGCCGCTGGCATGGCCGGTGTTGAGCGTCGTGCTCATCGTCACCACCGTCTCGCACTTCGACAGCGCCCGCTTGGCATACGCGGCGTCGGGGCTCGCTCCCCACAGGTTGCCCCCGAGGCAAAACGCCAGCCGCATCTTCCCCTCGTCAGCCGCATCGAGGCACTCGAGCGTGTCGAAGCCCTTCATCGTCGGCAGCTTCACGCCAAAGGTCTCCTCCAGCCGGCGGAAGATCGCCTCCTTCAGCTGCGGTGTCACGCCGACTGTCCCCAGCCCCTGGATGTTGGAATGCCCACGGATCGGCTGGAGCCCGGCCCCGGGCTTGCCGATCATCCCGCGGGCCAGCGCCAGGGCCGCAATCGCCTGCACCGTCGCCCCGCCATGGAGATGGTGCGTCACCCCCATCGTCCAGGCAAACACGGCCCGCTCGCTGGCGGCGTACTGCGCCGAGATGTCGTCGATCTGCTCCTTCGTCACCCCCGACTTCTCCACGATCTCGTCCCAGGAGAGCCCGTCGAGCCGGGCCGCTAGCTCCGGCCAGCCGTGCGTATGGGCGGCCAGGTAGGCCTCGTCAGTCTTCCCCAACTCGCGCACGCGCTTGAGCAGGCCATACATCAGCGCGAGGTCGCCGCCGACATGCGGCTGCACGTAGGTGCTGGCGATCTTCGTCCCGAAGACGAGGCTCCAGGGATCGCTCGGCACCGAGAAGTTGACCAGCCCCGTCTCGACGATCGGGTTGATCACGACCACCTTCCCGCCGTTGCGGCGCACCTGCATGAACGTTCGCATCATCCGCGGATGGTTGCTGGCCGGATTGCCCCCGATGAGAAACACGATGTCGGCACGCTCGAGATCCTCGAGCTTCACCGTCCCCGCCCCCGTCCCCAGCACGCTCGCCATCCCCACGCCGCTGGCCTGATGGCAATAGAAGGAGCAGTTGTTGACGTGATTGGTGCCGTACAGGCGGGCGAAGAGTTGGAGGAGGAAACCCGCCTCATTGCTCGATCGGCCACTGAAATAGAAGAACGTCTCTTCGGGAGAGGAGCCCTTCATCCGCGTGGCGATCCGCCCCAGCGCGTCGTCCCAGCTGATCGGCTTGTAGTACTGCGCCCCCTTCTCAAGCACCACCGGCTCCACGAGCCGCCCTGAATGCTCCAGCTGGTAAGGGGAGAACTGCTGCAGCTGCGCAAGGGAGTAGGTGGAGAAGAAGTCGCGCTTCACCCCCCCCTGCATGTCGGCCACCATCGCCTGGAACGACTTCTTGCAAACCTCGGGGAAATGCCCGGCCTCGTTCACCATCCCCCCCGACTGTCCCCCCATCCCTAC
>JBAWVV010000529.1:0-2950 GCA_037147115.1 Planctomycetia bacterium
GATGAACAGCCACCCTTTGCCCGGTAAATGCGCCAAGCAGCGTCGCCACCAAACGGCCCGTCTCGGCAGCGGCCGGTTCGGTATATGAGGCTCACAGGTGATTCGGCGATCGGCTGCCTGGAGACAGGGTCACCCCAGGGCCAAGCCGCTCAGTGCAGGCGCCCAGCCAGGACTCTCCTGAGGCTGTCCACGATCCCGGTGACCGTCGCCATGCTCGAGGGGCCCTAGCCTGCCTCCAGGGGCACGACGGGCCATCCAGGGGCACGACGGCGTGGTTGCAGGGGCCACCGGAGGGGCGTGGGCTCTGGTGTGGCCTTGACCTGCCTTCGAAGAGCCGTTCCAGGGACCACTCGACTCCCGGCCCGGCCGCTGACTGTTCTGATTCGTCGGAGGCTCAGGCCAACGTCACCGTGACCGGCGACGCCGGAGAATCTGCCAGCCGCCGCAGGCCAGGCCGGCCAAGGCCATGGCGTAGGTGGAGGGCTCGGGGACAGCGGTGACTGACACGAAGGTCGCATTCGACCCGGAGTCGTAGGTCACCACCAGCGGCCCGGAGCCGCCGGTGATGGATCCACCGGCGATCAGGCTTTCCAGAAGGGACGTGTCATCGCCACTAAGACTCAAGGCCCAGTTCGACACAGGGCCAGAGCCGGTGAAGGCGCCTAAATGGAGGATGCCGCCGCCGGTGAGCGACAGCGACGTGAGTGACAGCGGGTTCAGTTCATCGAGCAAGCTCCCAGCACCATCGACGGTGAGGTTGTCGACGCTGTCACCGGCGAGGTAGGAAAGCGACACGCCGCTGGAGAGCAAGAGATCGCTGACTGCGAAGTGTCCACCCGCCTGGCCCGCCGCACCGGCGCCAGTTAAAGTGAGCGAGTGTGCGGAAAGAGTTCCGGAATTTAAGTTGATGATGCCGTCGGAAAAGGCTTTGGCGGAGCCCGCGATGGTGACGTCACCGTTGACATTGAACGTGGCATGATGACCGGCGCCGTTCGTGCTGTAGACGTTCAGCCCTGCAAATGCCGTGCCGGCCGGCGCGTTGACCACGCCGCCGTTAGTGACGGAGCTGGCATAGATGGAAGAGGGGGTGAAGGTGTCGCCCGCGAGGAGGTTGAGCGTGGCGTCAGAGACGCTGAATCCCTTTGCCGAGATCGTCTGGATCGTGCGTGCGATAGAGCCACCGCTGCTGAGACCAAAAAATCCGGTGAGGGTGAGGTTCTGGTCGAGCGTCAGCGTCGCGTCATTGGTGACGGAGATATTACCAGCGGAAATGGCGTGGCCGGAGGAATTGAGTGATGTGGAAGCGTTGCCAATTTGGATGTCCCCTGTGAGTGAAAGGTCCTTGGTAAGTGTCAGGGTAGATCCGCCATAGAGAATCATGCCGGTGGTGATACTGTCACCGGAGCCGTACGTGAGGGCGGCGCCGTCAGAGAGCCACAAGAATTCGGTGGCGTAGTTGCCGCCGGCCTGATTCAACGAACCGCCGTTTCGACAGAAGAGCGCACGTGCGGAGATGGTTCCGGCGTTCAAATTGATGATGCCGCCGTAAACGACGTCAGCCGAGTTGGCGACGGTGAAGTTGCCGTTGACGTTGAGGGTGGGATGAGCGAGGCTGCCGTAGCCATTGACCTGAAAGTACGGGAGCGACGTGCCCGCCGAAGCGTTGACGACGCCGCCGTAATACACGCTGCTCCTGGAGGAGGGGTCGAAGGTGTCGCCGACGCGGAGGTTGAATGTGAGGTCGGAGACCACTAAGTACCGCGCCGAGATCGTTTCGGTAGTGCGAGAGAACGACCCGCCGCTGAGGGATAGGGAGTCGGTGAGAGCGAGATTTTTTTCGAGCGTTAGATTACCCCCAAGGGATTCAATTCTGCTCGTGACACTGTCACCTGTGCTGTACTTGAGGCTAACGCCGGGACTGAGATGCAAATCGTTGGTTGCGTAGTGGCCGCCAGCCTGATTCACCTCGCCTTCAAATAGCAACTGCTGTGCGGAGAGGGTTCCTGCATTCAGGTTGATGACGCCGCCGGCATAATTCAGGGCACGGCCTCCTGCATTGACGTCGGCATTGGCGTTGAACACTCCAGAGTCGTGGGCATTGAGGTTCCCCGTCAACGTCAGCGCCGCATTGGCGTTGTAGGTCGATGGATTGCTGCTGCCGTCGGTGCCAGAGACGTCGATCGAATCGTACGTCGTCGGCGTGCTGTTCGACTGCACGTCACCGCCGCTGACGACGATGTTTTGGGCGAACGAGTGGCGGTCGGCCTGGCTCGCGATTGAGCACGCGGCTGCCACCACAGCCCAGGCCAGAAGTCGCCGCCGTTGTTTGCCCGTCCTGGGCCGGCCAGCGTCGTTGCGGGTGAACACTCGAGACGGCTTGAAGAGACGGAATTCCCTCGTGGTCATCAGTCCGTTCCTTTCTCAGGCGCGGGGCCAGGCAGGATGGAGTCCGCAGCGAAGGGGGTTAAACCCCTTGCGTCGGTGTATGCCCCCCCGCCCCCGCCGTCAAGGGGGCACATGAAAAACTCGTCAAGGGCTCACATGGCAAACTTTCTCTTTGCCGTTTCGGCGGGGCGCTGTCCGATACGCAGGTTCGCGGCGACTCCAGGAGTCACGCCCCGTGAACGACGGGCCGTTGAGTTGAGAATTTCGGACGAGACTCCGCTGTTCGCTGCCGCTGCCGTCCTCACTCCGCGAAAATCGGAGAAATTGCCAGATCACGCCGGTGGGCGTGCCCGCGCGGGAGGTCCTTCGGATCCCGACTTGCACCGCCTGTGGGCGCATTCCGGCCTGCCGCCGGGGCAGGCTGCGCCTGCGTGGATGGCGTCCCGCGTGGTCCATGGCGACGCGGTTCTGGCTGCCCGGGCGTCGAACCGTCCGCCAGGGGCCACTCAACGTCCTCGCTGCGGCCGTACACGACGGCCTCGCGAACCGAGTGGCAGTCCTGAAC
>JBAWVV010000530.1:0-2949 GCA_037147115.1 Planctomycetia bacterium
GTCCTTCTCCTTCGAAATCGATATTCGCCGTTGTGGCAACCAGCACCGGCGACAACAACGTGGGGGGCGCCGGAGGCAGAGGCGGCTGCGGGGTGCCGACGCTGGCCCAGTCGTGGAACGACTGCGTCCAGGGCTCATCCTTGGATCCGTCGGCGAACTTCAGAGTGATCGTCTGCTGCATCTGGTTGCCGTTGGCTGCCGCCGCGGCCAGATAGAGATAGTCTGACGCGCCGGCAGCGACGAGGTTGGGGGCAACCGTGATCGTCTGCCCCTTGGACTGGACGAAGTTCGGGGGGTTGTGCGTCGGGCTGTTTCCGTTGCCCCCCACCTGCCCTTTCTCCGTGGGAATCGTGCCGATGGGGAACTCGATCCCCTGGTAGACGATGGGCGTGCCGGGAACGGGATCCTTGGTGCCCGGCCCGGTGTAGTCGGAGTTGTAGTAGTTGCCATTCCTGTCGAAGCCCTGGTTGTTCGGCGCCTGAAACGGCGCCGTCGTGATGCCAAACGCGTTGAAGTAGGGAGACAGGTCGATCGCCGTCGAGACGACCGTGGGAGTGGACGAAGCCGAGGCCGAGGCAGGCGCGCTTGCGGCCAGAACGCCGACCGACGCTGCCTGCGTCGGATACTCGAGCCGCACGCGCACGCTCGTCATGCCGTAGGCCACGACATGATCGTAGGAATAGGCACCATCCGCAGCGACCGCGAGGCGGGCCTTTTCAAACCACGGGCCGAGGGTATTGTCCTTGAGGATCTGGGCTTCTTCCACCACGATCCTGGCACCAGCGCGGACGCTCTTGTCCACGTTTCCGGCAAACCGGAGCCTCTCGCCGGCCTGGAAATGAGCCCTCACCTGATCGGGCTGGACCTGCCCGTTGACCGTCCCGGGGAACAGATTCCGTGCCAGGATCGGGTTTTTCTCGAGCGTCGCTTTCTGGGCGGGGGTCAGCTTGTTCGAGTCAGACGAGATCAGAATCGGGGTTCCGGCCAGCAAACCCTGGGCCGCTTCGGTGGCATCCGGGAGAGCGCTCACCTCCAGATACGCCAGATTCGCATGGCTCCCACCCAGAGCGAGGCTAGACTTGGATCCGTCGACAGCGGTGGGGCTATACGCAAGTTGCGCTCTCGCCTTCTCTCCCACAGAAAGGGCGGAGAGACCACTCACCACGTTGTAAGCGAGCCGGTTCTTGTTCAGCTGCGCCTCGACGGCATCATGCGACCATTTCGTGCCCGCACCCGACTTGGTGGCACCCCACATCTCGGCTTGCAGCACCCGGCCGCCTTCCGGGACCGAAAGCTGGGTGACGCTGGCAGCCACGTTATAGAGGAAGGTTTTGCCATCCTCTCGGGTCACTTCGATCGAATAGCGGGTGCTCGCGCAGCCGCAACCGTCGGTCGGGGCGGCCCAAGAAAGCGTCGTTCCGACGCCAGCGGTGAAGAGGATCTTCGGATCGAGGATCTTGCCCGGCACCGTGCCTGCCTCCGGGAGCGGAGCGGTCAGGCCGCCTTTGCGGTCCAGAGGAATCACGTCAAATGCCGGGCCGATGCCCACGTCCCTTTGAGACGGCGTCCACCGGACGGATTCGTTGAAGGCGATCGTGCGATTCGCCGAGGGCGCATTCAGCATGGCCGCGTCCCATGGGGGGCGCTTAGGAGGAAATGTGACCCACTTATTCTGGGCCGTCGACCACCGCTGCAGCGTGCCTCGGTGCACCCCGGTCACAATGAAGCCCTGCGATCCTTGGCCGAGGAGATGCGACGGCGTCAGTTCGACGGTGTTCTTCTCTGACGCGTCGAGCATCACCGTTTGCTGGCCGCTGACCTTGATCTCGAAGCTCGTTGCGGCACTGCGGATTCCGGACCGGCTCTCCGCCACCGCCGTGACGTCGTGCACGCCGCTCGCCAGTTGCGGCGCCTTGAGCAGCCACGCGCCCGTTTTCGCATCACTCTTCACCCGACCGGCGGGCACGCTGTCGATCGCCACGTTCACCCACTGGCCGCGCGGCGCGACGCCGCGGAGCGTCGGGGTGTCGTACGTCGTCTTTCCATCCCCCTTTGAGCCGGTATCCGAAAGTGCCCCCAGGCCGATCGTGGGGGCCGCCGGAGCCTTCGTCTCGATCGTGACCGACAGCGGCTTGGAGAGCTTTCCAGCCTTGCCCGAGGCGTCGAGCGGAAGAACGGCGAACGTGTGCTTGCCGGCAGCGAGAGCAGCCTCGGCAGGCACCGTGTAGTTCCAGGTGCCATCCGCGACCGGAATCACTGCGGCGGGTTTTCCGTCGATCATGAGCCGCACTTGGCTCGCCGCGCCCAGCACACTGCCACTCAGGGTCGGTGTCCGGTCGGAGGTGAAGTTGTCGACGAACGAAGCCCCGGTGTCGCTCTCCTCCACGAGGTCGGGGAGGACCGCCCGCATGCCGGCATCGAGCATCAGCCGAGGTTCGAGTTGCTCTCCGCGAAAGCTCAGGCGAGAGGCCGTCCGGCGGCCGTTTCGGCCGGAACGCTGCGGCTGCCTTGCCCCCAAGTCGGCCAGCCAGCTCCGCACAGCGATCAGGGCGGGCGAGTCGAGCGTGATTCGCATCATGTCTGAAGGGCCTTTCAGGGACGGTCGGGGGGCATCCAGATCACGTCAGCAAACACCCAGCGCACAGGAGTTGCTCCAAAGGCTAACGCCTTGGTAACGACAGTGCAAGGATTCGGTGGCTGTCGTGGTCGACGGCGCCGTCCGTCGCGTAAACCAGCGGCAGCCTGGCGCTGATGGCGTCCGGCCGTGCCCAGGAGTCATTGAATCGCCGTGTCACGCATACGGCTCGATAACGAGCTTCGCCGGCGGGAGGCTGTCGAGGAAGACGCGGCCGTAGGGCTTGGTAAGAACGCGGGGATCGAGGATCACGACGCGCCCCCGATCCTCGGCGGTGCGGACGAGCCGACCGAAGCCCTGCTTGAGCTTGAGCG
>JBAWVV010000531.1:0-2937 GCA_037147115.1 Planctomycetia bacterium
CTCTTCAACGAGGGGGTCGACGTGCCGGCGGTCGACACGGTTCTCTTTCTCCGTCCCACCGATAGCCCCACCCTCTTCCTCCAGCAACTCGGCCGCGGTCTGCGGCGGCTCGATGGGAAGTCGGTCTGCACGGTGCTCGACTTCGTCGGCCAGCACCGCAAGGAGTTTCGCTACGACCGGCGCTTCCGGGCCCTCCTCGGGGGGACGCGGCAGGATCTCGAGCGACAGATCCACGCGGGCTTCCCCTTTCTGCCGGCCGGCTGCCACATGGAGCTCGACGCGGTCGCCAGCCGGATTGTCCTCGAGAACGTCAGGCAGGCGGTGCCGGCGCGGTGGACGGCGCGTGTCGACGAGCTTCGCGGCCTGGCTGCCGGTGAAAAGGATGTCTCCCTGGCTACCTATCTCGCCGCGACGGGACTGGAGCCGGAGGAGATCTACGCTGGCAACCGCTCTTGGACGGCGCTGCGGCAGGCGGCAGGGCTCGCCACGGCGCCGGCCGGCCCGCTCGAGGAGAAGCTCTTACGGGGCTGCGGCCGCATTCTCCATGTCGATGACCCACGTCGGATCGAGGCTTACCGGAAGCTCCTCCGTTTGAGCGCCCCAAGCGCCCTCGCAGCGATCCCCTTCGCCGATCGCCGCCTGGCGAACATGCTCGTGGCGAGCGTGGCCGACAAGGCGGTCACCAAGACGACTTCACTGGCCGACGGCGTCGCGCTCCTCGAGGCTCATGAAAACGTTCGCGATGAATTGCTGGCGATTCTCGACGTCTTGGAAGGCCGCATCAGCCACTCGACGCAGCGACTCGCCTCGCACCCCGATGTACCGCTGGCGGTTCACGCCAGGTATTCGCGGCTCGAAATCCTCGCCGCGTTTGGCCTCCGAGACGGCGGGAAGATGCCCCCGTGGCAAAGCGGCGTCTATTGGGCGAAGGGGGTGCCCGCTGATCTCCTCGCCTTCACGCTCGACAAGACCAGCGGCGGCTTCTCGCCGACGACCCGCTATCGCGATTACGCCATCAGCCGCGAGCTCGTCCATTGGGAGAGCCAGTCGGCCGTCCGTGCCGATAGCCCGACGGGAAAGCGCTACCAGGCTCACGCCGAGCAGGGCACGGCGATCATGCTCTTTGCCCGGTTGAACACCGCCGATCGGGCCTTCTGGTTCCTCGGGCCGGCGACGTACGTGCGGCACGAAGGAGAGCAGCCGATGGCGATCACATGGCGCCTTGAGTATCCCTTGCCTGCCGATCTCTACACGTCGTTTGCCGCCGCGGTGGCGTGATGCTCCGGCAGTGCGAGGCGACCGTTGGTTGACAGCCGAAAAAACCGGAACCATCCTCCATGCCAAGTCTTTCAGGCGTTGCCCATCCCGACAAGCGCTGGGCTCACGAACTTGCCCACACGCAAGCGGAGCCGAGCGCCGAGCCGATCGCGGCTGACTTTCGGATCGAGTTGCCCACCCAGGCCGATGCTCCCGCCATCGCCCGCTGCTTTGTCGAGGTATATGGGAGCCACTATCCGCACGCGGAGGTTTTTGCCCCTGCGCGCTACTGGGCGAGTGTCGAGCGCGGTGAACTGGTGCCGGTGATCGCCCGCAACTCTGCGGGGATGGTCGTGGGGCATGTGGCGCTCGAGCGGGAGGCGGGTGCGTCAGTCGCCGAGCGGGGGGAGGCGGTCGTGCTCCCCGCCTACCGTGGCCATCAGCTTCTGGAGCTGATGACCGGGCGTCTCGCCGAGCAGGCGCTGGCCCTGAAGCTCGAGGGGGTGTATGCCCGCCCGGTTACGATCCACACCTTTTCCCAGCGCAACGACCTGCGCAACGGCATGGCTTTTTGCGCCGTGACCCTCGGCCTGCTCCCGGAAGACATGCTCCCCAAGGGGCTCGTCATCCCGACGTTCGGGCAGCGTCAGACCCTGCTGCTGGCCTTTCATTTCCTCCGGCCCCAGGCGCGGCGGACCATCCATGCACCAGACCGCTACCGCGCCATGCTCGCGAAGCTTTACGCGGCGATTGCGGCCGAGGTGATCTTTGCAGCGCCACAAGAATCCGCGGCAGCGGAGTCGACGGTGGAGAGCACGCTCGGGGATGGGGGCGTCGGTGAGATTCGCGTTCACGCCGTCGGCGGCCGGCCGGCAGTCGAGCTGGAGCAGATGCTCAGCGACCTGGTGAACCGGGGTGCGCAGCATGTTTCGCTGTCGGTCCCGCTCTATGATCCCGGCACGCCAGGCCTCGCCGAAGCGGCCAGGAAGACCGGCTTTTTCTTCAGTGGCCTTGGCCCCGGCTTTGTCGATGGTGGCGACGCGCTGCTGATGCAATGGCTGGGCACGCCCCTCGATGCCGGCAAGCTGCAGATCTACGCTGACCAGGCCCGGGAGTTGGTCTCGTTTATCGAGGCCGATCGGGCCACCACCGGCAGGCGTTGAACCATGCAACGGCTCACCAAGGGCCGAAGAGCAGGTTCAGATTTCCGACGGTGCCGGCCGGCCGTCGCGGCAAAAAGCGCGTCGAAGCGTGTTCTGGGAGGGGTGGCGTGTCATGGTGTGACTCGGCGGCGCGTCGTGTCCGCGGTGATGCGGATCAGTTCCGGAGTGTCCGTCGAGGCTTCGATCGCCGCGATCGCTTCCCGGACAGACTTGGCCTTCTGGAGCATCAGGTGGCGTGGGAAGTCTTCTTCCTCCGTCTCGAAGTAATTCGCGATCCTCGTCAGATCCGGTATGACCGCCTTGGCGTGGGTGCCGTAGGTGAGGAGGATCTTCATCAACTCGGGAGTGCGGTGCTCGCTCGCCCAGGGATTCTGATCGCGGGTGTAGACCACGAGCGCTTTCATGCCATCCTCGATGTGGTGCTGCGCCAGGAGGCGCAGCCCTTCCACCCGGATCTCGTCGGCAAACATCTCTCCGCTCGGGCTGGGCTGAAGAACCGCCTCGTGGATGGCGGGCA
>JBAWVV010000532.1:0-2937 GCA_037147115.1 Planctomycetia bacterium
CCGGCGTCGGCTTGACCGGCGTCGGCTTGACCGGCATCTGCCGGAGCGCCGGTCCCGTCGCCTTCGGCCGGCGTGGCAGCGGCGCCCTTCTCTTGACTGGCAGGGGCTGCGTCGGGCGCGGGGGCCTGTGGCGGAGGCGTGGGCTTCGTGGCCGGTCGGAGGAGGAACACGGCGGCGACGATCGTGGCGGCCAGGAATCCGAGGCCCCCCAGGGCCGGCAGGAGCCAGCGCGGGCGCGGAGGCTTCGGTTTCGACCGGCCGGACGGCACTGTCGTGTCGACCAGCGCGATCGTCGCGGGGGCGTCGTCGGCGGGGGTCGATTCCGCCGGACCGGAGCCGGGCGTGATCATCTCGCGCGGCTCGGGGAGTGTGCCCGACACCGGCGGCTGGCCGAGGCAGGCGGCGATCGCGTCGGCCGCCTCGGCAGCGGTCGGATACCGGTCGGCGGGGCTCGGGGCGGTGAGGTAGGCGACGAGCGTCGCCACTTCGACGGGCACCTTCGCGGCTGGAAGGGGCGCCGGCCCCTGGCCGGCGGCGACTTGGGAGAGCGTCTTCTGCGGGTCCCCCTGCCAGCCTGGAGGAGTGCCGGAAAGGAGGGCATGGAACAGGCATCCCAGCGCGTAGACATCGGCCGAGGTGGTGGAGATCCGTCCGCTCTTGAGAAGCTCCGGGGCGAGGAACGAGGCCCGCGTGCCGAGTTTGGCCACCGCTTCGGGCGTGTCGATCTCCGGCCTCGCCGGCACGACGTGGGGGTCGGAGACGAGCGGAAATTGGAGGAGCCGGATCGGGCCCTCGGTCTCCTTCGAGCCAGTCTCGGGGGGTTCGCGGCGGACGCTGTCGAGGGAGATGGCGCCGTGGACGAGTCCGAGCCGATGGAGCTCCGCCACGGCCCGGGCGACGGCGAGCACGATCGAGCCCGCTTCGGCGATCGGGATCGGGCCGCGCTTCGCGAGCTCGTCGGCCAGCGGAACCCCGACGACGTCATCAGCGAGAACGAACCGCTGCGATCCGGCCTTCTCCAGCGCCCAGGTCTTCGTCAGCGTCGGGTCGGTCGTCTCGGTGACGGCCTTCGTCCGCTTGAGGATGTCAGACCAGACCTCCGGCTGCTGGCAGAATTTGTTGTTGAGGGCCGCGATCCCGACGAGCCGGCCGGAGGGCTCGTGGCGGGCCCGGAAGACCGTCCCGCCGCGGCCGGTGTCGACACGGTCGAGGAGCCGGTAGTCGCCGAGGAAGAACGGCCCCTTCTCTCCGCGCAGCAGGCGCTTCCGCTGCCACTCGGAGATCACGTTCCGCTTCACGAGCCAACGGGCGATCAGTTCGGTGGCGCTGCCGGCCGAGGCACCGGGGGGGAACGGCAGCCCTTCGAACTCGCGGCGGAGCTTGTCGAGGGAGGCCGTCTCGGCGAGCTTCGATTCGGCCAGAAGCGTCCAGAACTGATCGGGGCTCGGCGTCGCCATGCGGGGAATCCTGTCTCCGGGGATGGGCCCAATCGTATCCGTTCCCGCCCCGGCCGCCATCGGCCCTTGCGGAGTGGCCCCGGGGAGGAAGACTTCGCCGCCCCGCTCCCCGGCGGATCGTTTATTCTTCAACCCAAACCCCCGGAGTCTTGCCATGTCTGCCGACGCCCCCCGCATCTATTTCCAGCGTGCCGCCGATCAGCTCGACCTCTCCGAGGCGATGCGGCGGCTGCTCCTCACGGCGAAGCGCGAGGTGCAGGTGCAGATCCCGGTTGAGCTCGATTCAGGGGAAGTGGCCACCTTCATCGGCTACCGGGTCCAGCACAACAACGCCCGCGGGCCGATGAAGGGGGGGCTGCGCTACCATCCGCAGGTCGATCTCGACGAGGTTCGGGGGCTGGCGGCCCTCATGACCTGGAAGACGGCCGTCGTCAACATCCCCTACGGCGGGGCCAAGGGGGGGATCGCGCTCGACCCGAAACAGCGCTCGACCCATGAGCTCGAGCGGATCACGCGCCGGTTCGTCGACTCGATCCACGATCTGATCGGCCCCGATGTCGACATTCCCGCCCCCGACATGGGGACGACGGCCGACATGATGGCCTGGATCATGAACCAGTACGGCAAGTACCACGGCTTCTCCCCCGCCTGCGTGACCGGCAAGCCGGTCGAATACCACGGCCTCCCCGGCCGCGAAGAGGCGACCGGACGGGGCGTCGGAGGGCTGACGCTCAAGCTCCTCTCGCGGACCGGCCGGAGGTTCCCCGGAACGCGGATCGCGCTGCAGGGCTTCGGGAATGTCGGCACCTTCACCGCCCGCTTCCTCCACGATGCCGAATGCCGCTTTGTCGCCATCAGCGATGCCGGGGGCGCCTACCACCGGGCCGACGGCCTCGACATCTCCGGCATGCTCAAATATGCCCTGGCCCACGGCGGCCGGCTCGACGGCTACACCGAGGCCGACAGGATCAGCGGCGAGGAGCTCCTCGCTGCCGACTGCGACGTTCTCATTCCGGCAGCGCTCGGGGGCGTGCTCACCGCCGCCAACGCCGCCACCGTCAAGGCCCCAATCATCGTCGAGGCGGCCAACGCCCCGGTCACGCCCGAGGCCGACGCCATCTTCGATGCCGCCGGCGTCGTCGTTCTCCCCGACATCCTTGCCAACGCCGGTGGCGTGACGGCGAGCTGGTTTGAATGGGTCCAGAACCGGCAGCATTACCAGTGGGGGATCAACCGCGTTCGGCAGGAGCTCGACCAGATCCTCGGCGCCTCCTTCGAGCAGGTCTGGCAGCTGGCGCAAGAAAGAAAAGTGTCGCTCCGCACCGCCGCCTACATGCTCGGCGTGGGGCGGGTCGGCAAGGCGACCGTCCTCGGCGGGCTCGGGGGGTGAGCGACAGCTCCGCTTCGCTTTGCAGAAAAGCCTCCTCTGCGAAATCTGTGGGTGCCTTCTGACTCTGGTCAGCGGCCCGTTGCGTGAAAC
>JBAWVV010000533.1:0-2932 GCA_037147115.1 Planctomycetia bacterium
CCCCATCATCGGTTTCGGTAGTTCCAGCGGTGCCCTGCCCACAACGCGATTGCCCTGCGCGATTCCCTCTGGAGACGCTCCCGAAGAGATCTCGTGGTACGTGACTGCCCCGCCGGGAATCGCCAACGTCGTCGATACCCCCCACACGCTCGATCTGGTGTTCTGGTTCCGGGGGCACAGGATCGTCCGCGGTCTCCCCGTGTTCAGTGCTGCATCCGAGCGGACGGTCGAATGGCGCCGTCAGGTGATGCCACCGCCGCGAGTCTCTCTCCACGGCTACACCGCGCGGAACCAATCTGTGGCGGTCATCTTCGATGCGTCGGGGAGCATGGGGCAGAGGCTGCTCGACGGACGCACCCGTTTGGAATCAGGGCGAGAGGCCCTGTACGAAGTTCTTAACCAGATGGCGGCGGGGGGCGGTTGGAATGCCTCGCTGTGGGTCTACGGACACCGCACCCGCTGGTCGCGTGACAGTAAAGGCAGCTATACGGCAGGCTTTACCGAGCTTGGTCAACGGGAACGTGACGCAGCCCTCAAGGCCGGGAAGAAGTTCAGCCTCGTGCCCGGAGACGACGTCGAACAACTGATGCCGATGCAGCCACTGTCGCCAGTGGAGGTGGTCAGCATCCGATCGACGCTCGACCGGCTTCAGCCCGGCGGGGAGACGCCTCTCTACAGGGCGATCAACGAATCGTTGCGGAGCGATTTTGCCCTCCGCGATCCGGGGCCGGGCCATGTCCTCGTGGTCACCGATGGGGCCAATGAGCAAAGCGGCGGCCGGATGGCAACGTGCAATGACGTGATCAGGACTCTCTCGCGAGTCAATGCCCGTCGTACGACGCCCAATGAGATTCGGATCGATGTGATCGGGTTCGACATGATGCCCGGCCAAACTGATCGGGAGATGAGGCTGCAGGATCTCCAGAGCATCGCGGCCGATTCCGGGGGCAAATACTTTGACGCCACCGATCCAGGGCGACTTGCCACGGCACTCCGGAAGTCGCTGCGTCTGCTGCGATGGGGCGTGGAGGGGGCGGGAGCACCGCCGGAAAAAATTGCCCTCGATCATGAACTCCGGCTCCGGGAGCCGTCAGGCGGGAGAACTGACGCCTATGACGTCGTGCTCGACGCGGGCGCGGGGTCTCCAAGGCGGGGTATCAGCGTTTCCGGTGGGGAATCGTTGGATTTGCACGTGGTTGGGAATGGCCGCGCCTTGGAGTTTCAGCGGTACACCGGCGGCACCGAGCAGGGGTTGCGGGACAGTCGCTCGCTCCTTGCAGATCCGAGCGACCCCCGCCGACGTTGGTTTGTGGGAGCGCACCAAGCCCGCCGCGAACCCCAAGCGGTGCGGTTTCCTCTCTCCATACAAAACGGGGATCCGACCGGTTTCTCACCCCGTCCAGAGGAGATGTGGGTGGAGGTGCGCCCCAAATCCGCGGATAACACGCTTGGGCCGCCCTACGTCTTCTGGGACGTCCAATGGCAGCCATCGCGGCCTGTGCCTGTGGTCGATCTCGTGGCCCCCGAGTGGCCGGCCAATGCCGTGGCTGCCGAGATCCGGGCGTGGTTTCGCTTCAAGCCGACCCCGCCCGGCATGGTGATTCCGCTCGCCGATCTGGTGCCTGGGGTGGAGAGGGTGTTCGATATCAAGAGCATGCCCGGGTCTCGCGTCCGCCTCTTTCTTCAGCCGCTTCGTGGCGAACCGGAGGTGCTCCTTACGGTCGCGGAGGAGCACGACTCGATCCCAGGCAACGCGTGGCCGGTCGTACGCGTCTCGGTACCGGGGTCGTGCACGAAGGCGGTTCATTCCTGGCAGCCGGGGACGAGCCAGGTGCTGCATTCCTTCACGCTGGAGACGGTCCAAGGCCAACTGGCCCCGAACGCTGCGTGCCTGATCACGGACCGGCGGGAGATCTTGAAGGGCGCCGTGGGGATCGAGCATGATCTCGACACGGCAAAGCCTTTGGCCGTGCCGGTGCCCTTGGAGTGACGGCGTGCGAAACTGACGTTTCGTCTTTCAGGCCGCCGTTTCGTCCCTGATTGTGCCCGTTTCGTCCCTGGAAGTGGCCGTTTCGTCCCATTTTTGAAATGGTGTCCCGACGATGCTTGACAGCCGGAAAAAGCCCCCTATGTTGCCTACGTTCCGCCTTTGGTTGGAAACACTAGCACCGGGAGGGTCTATGGGCGAGTCGATTCAGCAGAAGCTATCGCGGGTGCGGAAGCCCCGCGTCCACATTACCTATGAGGTCGAGACGGAAGGCGCTTCGGTTGTCCGCGAACTTCCTTTCGTCGTTGGCGTCATGGGCGATTACCTGGGGAATGCCCCTCAGGGACCGGTGAAGTCGTTGAAGGAGCGGAAGTTCATCAACATCGATCGGGATTCGTTCGACGACGTGATGAGCCGCCTGGGACCGGGCCTGCAACTGAAGGTGGATAACACCCTCGCTGGTGACGGAACCAACATCCCGGTTCAGTTGAAGTTCAATTCCCTCGAGGACTTCGAGCCCGGGCGCGTGCTCGACCAGGTGGAGCCGCTGCGGAAACTGCTCGACACCCGCAATCGTCTTCGCGAGTTGATGAACGTGGTTGACCGTTCGGAAGATCTCGAGGTCGAGTTGGAAAAACTCCTCATGAACGCCGACGACATCAAGAAGCTTGCGGCTGAAATGGGGTTGCCCAAGACGGATGGTGCAGCGAAGGCCGGAGATGCGGCCAAGGCCGGAGATGCGGCCGCTCCTGCCGCCGAAGCGAAGACGCCAAACACCACTGAAGGAGAGCCCAAATGAGCACTGACGGAAACCCCCAGACTGCCACCACGGCCGCCCCCGCAGCCACGTCCGGATCGCTTCTCGATCAAATCACCAAGATGATGCCGGTGTCGGTTGAAAAGCCGCGTGGTGATGCCTTGATCGAGTCGCTCGTCGATCAGTCG
>JBAWVV010000534.1:0-2918 GCA_037147115.1 Planctomycetia bacterium
GTCGGGAGATAGGCGAGCGGACGCGAGGTCTCCAGGGGCCACACGCCGTACACCATCGCGAGCTTCGTCGGCCAGAAATCCTTCCAGAGGTAGAAGCCCACCGCCCGGCCGGCGAGCACACCTCCCCTTGGGAGCGAGGCCAGGATCGCGGCGAGCGGCCCGGACGACGGCCCGCTGCCATGGCCCATCTGGTACCAGAGGGTGACCAGTCCGAGGACGAACGACACCAGGAGGAAGGGGATGATGCGAAGGAGATCGACGCGCGTCATCCGGCCCTGCCGCCACCACGACAGCACCGGCAGGATCAGCGGCAGCGTCACCAGCGACGTCTTCGCCAACAGCGCCACTACAAACGACAAAAGCGCCCATCCGTAGAAGCGCCGTTCGCCGCTGTCCTCGTACGACATCCAGCCGAGCACCGACAGGCACCCGAAGAACATCGACAGCGTGTTCTTCCGCTCCGCCACCCACGCCACCGACGTCACCGTCACCGGATGAACGCCCCACACCGCTGCCGCCAGCCACGCCCCGGGCACACCCAGCCGGACGAGGATCCGCCACACGAGCACCGTGTTGGCGGCGTGCCAGGCGATGTTCACGGCGTGGTAACCGGGGGCCCAGTCACCCCACAATCGGTACTCGATCCAGCAGCTGGTGAGGGTGACGGGGAAATAGTCGGGGGAGGTGTTGTGGAACCAGATCCCCCACAATCCCCGCGCCTCGGTGACGAGGGGATTGGCGGTGATGAGGATGTCGTCATCCCACAACCATCCAGCGCCGAACGCGGGCAGGTAGGCAAGCAGCACGAGCACCACCAGCCCCGCCCCGCGCGCTGCCACGGAGTCGAAGATCCCTCCGCGGCCGATCAGCCGTTGTGTCATGCGCCGACAATCTCCCGCAGCGCCCTGCCCCCGGAAGTTATCTGCAGCGGGCGATCGAACGGATCGCGGAACTCGTGATCGGGAGGGATACCGAGGAGTTGGAAGATCGTCGCCGCGAGATCGGGGGGGCGGACGGGGCGGTCAGCGGGCATCCCACCCCGCTCGTCGCTGGCGCCGATCACGCCACCGCTGGGCACGCCAGCGCCCGCCAGGGCGACCGAGAAGACGCTCCCCCAATGGTCGCGGCCACCTGCCGGGTTGATCGTTGGCGTGCGACCGAACTCCCCCATCACCACGACAAGCGTTTCGTCGAGGAGTCCGCGCTCGGCGAGATCGTCCAGGAGCGCGCTGTAAGCGGTGTCGAACTGCGGGCAGAGAACGTTCTTGAGCCGGCCGGCGTTGTCTTGATGGGTGTCCCAGAGCGGATTTCCGGCGGCCGTGTCCCCTGGCTCGCGCGGCCAGTTGACCTGGACGAGCCTCACCCCGGCCTCGATCAGCCGCCGTCCGAGGAGCACGCTCTGGCCGAACTTCCCCCGGCCATACCGGTCGCGCGAAGCCGCCGGCTCGCGCTCGATCTCGAGAGCCTCGCGCGTCGCGCCAGCGTGGAGGAGGTCGAAGGCCTCCTGCTGGAAGCGGTCGAGCTCCGCCATGCCCGCGCTGTGTTGGAGACGGTGGAAGCGCCGGTCGAGTTGGCCAAGGAGATCCCGCCTGTCGTCGAGTCGCAGCTCCGTCATCCCTGCGGTCGCCGTCAGACCCTCGATCTCGATCCGCTCCCGCGAAGGATCACAGCGGAGGATGTGCGGATGCCAAGCCGCCCCCATGAAGCCACCATTTTGCCCCGGCCAGGGAATCGCCGGATTGTTGAAGATCGGCTCGGGAAGGATCACCGCATCGAGCGGCGACCGCTCCGATGCCCGGAGGGCACCGACGGCACCGGCGAGGCTCGGCCAGTCCTGGGCGCTGGGGGGCACGCTCTCCGCCACGCTTGTCGGCTCGTGGCCGGTGAGCATGAAGGCGCCGCTGGTGGAGTGGGAATGGATGCCGGTCGTCATCGAGCGGATAACACACATCCGATCGGCGCGAGCGGCAGTCTGCGGGAGCAGTTCGCTGAAATGGAGGCCCGGGACGCTCGTCGCGATCGGGAGGAACGGCCCGCGGATTTCGATTGGCGCCGCCGGCTTGGGGTCGAACGTCTCGTGCTGCGGCGGCCCGCCGGAAAGGAAAATGATCAGGCACGAGTTGGCGCGCGGGCGTCCGGCGAGCGCGGCGGCCCGACCGGCAGCGAGCGCCGGCAGACCGAGGCCGAGCGCGGCCAGGCCCCCTGCCCGGATCAGCTCCCGCCGGGAGAGCCTCCGGCTCGTGATGTCTGGCCGAAGAACCGCCATCCAAACCCCGTCTCTGCGTGCGTCTAGGTCAATCAGTCAGTCTATGCTGCGTCAGCCCTCCCCCCAACGCGCTCCGTCGCAAAGCGCAGGCCTTTTTCCATCCGTTCCGCCCGGAGCATGCTCGTTAAGTCGGGGGCGGAGGGGGTGCTGTGCGCTGCGATCCCCGCCGCCGGCCTGGGAATCGCCCTCAAGGCTGAGGATGGGGCGCTGCGAGGGAGCGAGGTGGCGATGGCGGAATTGCTTTTGAAACTGCTCCCCGCCCCGACGCCCGAAGAGCGAGCCCTCCTCGACGAACTCCGCTTACCGCACTTGAAAAACTGGGCGGGCACGAATGTCGGCCATCTGGGAGTGACCGTCGCCAGGATCCGCTGAAAGCCCTGCGAACCAGCGCTTAAGCCGTTGGCAGCTCACCACTTCCGCAGCAAGCGGCAACCGGAATGCGGACGTCGCTCGGGCGTGGCCTAGAATTGACCGCCGCGGATCGGCTAGGCCGACCCCGCCCCTCACCATGCAGCACTTCAGTCTCCCCATCCGCCGTGCCCGTCACCTCCGGCCAGCGGTGTCCCCGTTGGCAGCGCTGCTGATCGCTCTGTTGACGGCTGCTCTGGCCAGGCCGTGCCCTGCCGCCGCCATCTCGCCGGAGCAGGAAAAG
>JBAWVV010000535.1:0-2915 GCA_037147115.1 Planctomycetia bacterium
CCGTCGGTGGCGATGCCGGCGTAGGCGGCGTTGACCTCGTGCGGCGAGGCGATGCCGACCGGGTCGGGGCGGACGAGGTTGCCGTTCTTGTCGTATTTGAGGCTGGCGTCGTCATGGTCGAAGTGGAAGCTCGCCTGAGCGGTGTGGCCGGGCCAGAGGAGATCTTGCCGGGAGTAGTTGGCGATGAGAATCTGCTGGCCGCGCGAATCGAAGGAGTTCAGGAAGCTGTTGGTGTCTTTCTCGCGCTGGTCGAAGACGATGAGGTTGAATTGGTCGCGGTTGGCCAGGCGCGTACCGAACAGGCGGATCGCCCGATTCAGATCGCTGAAGATGAAGCCGCGGAAGTCGCTCGTGAACGGCTGCGAACCGCCGCGGATCGAGACGAAGTCGTAGTCGGGGCTCAAGTCGGCGATCTTCGCCTCGATGAACCACTCCTCGATCGTGGCGAAGCCGCGCGAGCGCCGGCGCCCCTGGGAAACGTCGGGGCTGACGACGCCGTATTCGTAGACCTCGAGGTAGTTCGTGTTGAAGACCGGCGCGATCCGCAGCCGCCAGTCGTTCGGCTTGAAGGCCCGGTCGCCGTGGTTGAGTTCGAAGGCGAGGGTGTAATACTCGAGAAACAGGAAGCCGTTGGGATTGCCGAAGAAGTCCTCCTGTCCCGGCGTCGGCGTCGATTCGAACGGCGTGTTCGGCGTTGGCACCTGGCGGAACATGGCAATCGTCCGGCTGATCACTTTCATGTCAAAGAAGGTGTGCTGGCCGATGATCGGGAAATCCTCCTTGAGGAGGTTTTGGGTATAGGGATTGAAAACGTTTCCGAGGGCGTAGGGGTAGTCGTCGAGGCGCTCGTGCCCCTTGCCGTAGCGATCCCAGGGGGGCACCCCGATCCGCCAGCGGTCCTCGACGGGAACGAAGTGGCTCGACTCCTGCTCCTCGCTCGGCTCGACGCTCGAGGCACCGGTGAAGCCGGCCGGCGCGGGGGTGGCGTAACGGAAGAGGGGATCGGCGACGGAGCGCTCGCCGGCGAAGTCGTAGGGATTGTCGGCCGGGTCTCCGAGCACCGGCGGGCCGCGCGTCGCCTCCTCGGGGAGATCCTCCTCCTCCGACCACCATTCCCCATCCGGCGGCGAAGGGATCGCTTCGCCGGGGGAGCGGAGGGGATTGCGGTAGGGCCCCAGACTCTCGACCGGCCCGGGGGACTCCGGGCCCGCGTCGGGGGGATCGGCCACGGTCAGCGTTTCCCCGGCGGCGGGGAGGTTCGCGGGGCGATTCTCCGGCTCGGCACGCGCGACGAGGGCGCCGACGGTCGCCACAACGACGCCCAGCACGACCATGCCCGACGCGGTTTTGCTGAAGCTTGCCCGCACCGCAGCCGACCTCAGAAAGTTGGATGTTCACCGGCCAGCCCGGGGCGGCCTCCCGAGTTAAACGGTCTGGCAAAACCTGACGCCTGGGAGAGGCGTGAGAGTTCTATCGGTCACGCAGGGAGCTGAAATGGCGACTTTCATGCGGGAGCCGGACCCGAATCGCTCTCCCGCCCCGTTCCGCCCGGAAGAGGGGGGAAGCCGGGAAGTTTTGGTGATGGCCGTCGTGGCAATCCTGTGCGGATGGGGTGCCGGCGGAGCCTGGGCCGCCGATCTGACGCCCTCGATGGGGCGCCCTGCCACCGAGCGGAAACACCTCGCCCTCCCGCCGGACCAGCGCGCCGGGCGCCCGAAGTGCATCTCCCCGCTGGCCCGCCCCACCGAGTCGCCCCATGAGAAGGGCTACTTCATCGGCGGGGGCGCGCGCGAGCGCAGCCGTGGATCGTGTGAACGGGGGGGGCAGGAAGGGGTGTGGGGGACCGACTACGCCGGGATCATCATCCCCAAGCATGTCGAGCTCCGCTGGTGGCACGGCCAGCGCGCCCAGGGGGGCGCCGGGGCCTACCAGACCGACGGCCCGCGCGTGCTGACGGGTCACCGCTAGCAGGCTGTGGCTCAAACCGCTCCGCCGGCCGATGGCCCATGAAATGACGCTGCCGACCGCCGGCGCACCGATGGGAACGACAGTCTGCCGTGGTATTCTCCGGATGGAGTGAAAGCTCTGGGGGATTGCCCGCTGGGGTTTTCCCGGCCTGATGACGCCAACGGAGGTAATGCCATGGCTGCTCGGTCAATCGGTTCGGTGATTGCTGCAGGACCGATGCGTTTCCGAGTGTTCGTCCTTGTCGCCACGTTCTGCGCGGGGAATGTCCTCTGTCGCGCGGGCCGCGCCGAGGAACCCGCCGCGGAGGTTCGCACACGCAACGTCGTGCGGAAGAAACTCCCCCGCGACGTGAAGTCGATCGCGCTGGAGTATTCGGTGATCCTCGTCGACGAAAACGGCAACGAGAAACCGGTCGACCCGGTCAACCACACGTTCGAGGTGGGGGATTCGTTCCTCGTCCGCTTTCGGCCGCAGGATGATCTCTATGTCTACGTTTTCAACCAGGGCCCCAAGGGGGAGCGGGCGTGTCTCCTCCCTCAGGACGACGAGAAGCCGAAGCTGGTGGAAAAGGGGGGCGAGATCTCCCTCCCCGACGACGGCAGCTACTTCACCTTCGAGCCCCCCGCTGGCGAAGAGAAGATGATCGTCGTCGCTCTCCAGCAGCCGGTCGACGATCTCCGTCTCCTCGCCAGGTCGGTGTTCCGCGACGGCGCGGGGGGCAAGCTCAACGCCAAGCCGGCAGTCGGCGACGGGAAGGTGGAGCCGGACGACATCCGTTCCCGGGCAGAAGCTGCACCGAAGCTGCGGGGGCCGTTGAGGAAGGTCGTCGAGCGGCTTGACAAGGAACCGATCGACGTCGACGGGAGGCTGACGCACGTCGAACCGCCCGGTGAAGGTGAGACCTCGAGCTACGGCATCGCCATCGCGGGGCCGAAGGCGGGGAATCC
>JBAWVV010000536.1:0-2898 GCA_037147115.1 Planctomycetia bacterium
CGCGGCCGCGGAGGACGATCTCGCGAACGATCCGCTCGACGCTCGAGCGGTCGAGGCCGGCGGGGATCCCCGGAAAGGCAGAAGTGATCATGCGTGGCGCTCCCGTAAAGGCTTGCTGCGGTCGTCGCGGTGGGAATCGTGATCGCCGTCGAGTGGCTCGATCGGCGCCGGCTCAACAACGACGAGGTCGACGCCGGCGGCCGCGATCTGCTGCCGCCACTCGGCCGACAGGCCGGTGTCGGAGACGAGGAGATCGATCGAATCGAGCCCGGAGACAAACGTCAGGCTCTTGCGGCCAAACTTCGAGCTATCCGCCACGACAAACACCTGCCCGGCGGCCCGGAGCATCGCCTGCTCGGTTTCCGCCAGGAGCAGATGGGCGTTGTAGAGCCCTTCGGCCGTGATCCCCGCCGCCGACAAGACCGTCGTCGTCACATGGAGCCGGCCGAGGAGCTCGTTGGCATAGGGCCCCAAGCAGACGCCGGTCCGCGGCGAGACGTAGCCGCCAAGGAGAACGAGATCGGCCCGTGATTCCGACGCAAAAAGGTTGGCGACCGGGAGGCTGTTGGTGACAACCTGGATCGAGCGGCCGACGAGGAGCCGAGCGACTTCGTAGGTGGTGGTGCCGCCGTCCAAGAGGACGGTCTCGCCGTCGTCGATGCGCTCAGCGGCCGCGGCAGCGATTGCTCGCTTGGCGGCCCAGTGAGCCGGTTGGCGCTCGTCAAACTCTGGGAGTCGGGCGTGGCCGCCGGCATAGAGCACCCCGCCGTGGGTCCGCTTCGCCGTTCCCTGCTCCTCGAGGGCATCGAGGTCGCGGCGAATCGTCGATACCGACACGCCCAGCTCGCGCACGAGATCGTCGAGCGAGGCAAAGCCGCGCACGCGGACGAAATCGATCAAACGGCTGCGTCGTTGACGGGTCTGCACGCCCAAAAACTCCCATAAGGAGGGCGTAGTATGGTTGAAGTCGACCATAAGTCAAATCTAGAGTGGACTAAAAACGATCATGACATCATCTCTGATGATGGTTTTCAGTCTGTTTTCCGTCAAGAGCCCCCGCTGAATCGGCTCAAAACTGCCGACAGCGGGGTTTGTTCCGGGTGTGTCGAAGAATAGGCCACATTTCCCGCGAATGCGGCGGACAAAAGAATCGCCCGAAGTGGCGGAAATCGCTTACGATCCGGTCATGGGTGTGGTGCGAATGGCGATCGACGTTGCGGAGTGGGCCCGGCAACCGGCAAGAGCCCCCGGCGGTGGCGTCGCCCCCTTCGACGTCAGTCCCCTGGCCTTGGGGGAGGAGCGATCGCGGCCGATCGCGGCCGCGGTGGCGGCGTCGTGTGGGCTACGCCCAGAAGGCTTTCTCGCCGAGTTTGCCAGCCGGCCCGGGCGCCGGGTGTATGGCTGGGGCGCGGTAGTGCCTTACGAAAAAGCCCCCGGATCGGCCCCTGCCGAGCCCGATCCGCAAGCGGGCCTCGCGGGCCTGACTCTGTTGCTCGAATCGATCCCCTCTGGCCCAGGGGCTCCGCGGTTCTCGATCCCCTGGCTGATTGTGCGGCCGGAGAGCCGCCGCCAGGGGGTGGGGCGGGCGCTCGTTGCGGCGGCGCTTGGCCATGCAAGAGGGCTCGGAGCGAGCCGCGTCACCATCGACACGCTCGACCGCTGGCCCGAGGCGGTGGCTTTTTGGGGCGGGATGGGGTTTCAATGCATTCCAAGCGAGTAAATCACCGAGGATCCAAACTGATGCTGCTCCAAGCGCGTCGTGCGTTTTTGATGTCGATCGGGACCGCACCATTCACCGCCGCAGGAATGCTGGCATCGCCCGCTGCCGCGGACGCTCCCCGCCGCCCACTCCGCCTCGGACAGATCGGCGTCGGCCACGGGCATGCCAACAAGCTCGCCGTCTACCGCGACTCCCCCGATTGGGAGGTCGTCGGCATCTGCGAGCCCGATGCCGGCTTGAGAGCTGCCGCTGAAAAACAAAAGACCTACCAGGGGCTCCCCTGGATGTCGCGCGACGAGCTCCTCGCTGTCGACCGCCTCGATGCGGTGCTCGTCGAGACGAAGCCCGATGCGTCGCTCGAGCACGCCGCCGCCGCCATCGCCGCCGGCAGGCACGTCCATCTCGACAAGCCCGCTGGCACGTCGTTGCCGGCCTACCGGAAGCTTCTCGAGGACGCGAATGTCAAAGGCCTCGTCGTTCAGATGGGCTACATGTTCCGCTTCAATCCGGCGGTCATGCTGCTGCGGGAGTTTCTCGATCAGGGTTGGCTCGGAGACGTTTTTGAAGTCAGCGCCGTGATGAGCAAGGTTGTCGAGCCTACTGCCCGGAAGGAGTTTGCCCGCTTTCCCGGTGGGATGATGTTCGAACTCGGCTGCCACGTCATCGATCTCGTCGTCGCCGTTCTCGGGAAGCCCGACCGCGTCGAGAGCGTGCTGCGCCACAGCCTCGAAAGCGCCGACGACGCGCTCGCCGACAATACCCTCGCCATCCTTCACTACCCCCGGGCCATCGCCACCGTTCGCGCAAGCGCCCTCGAAGTGGAGGGCTTTTCCCGGCGCCACCTCACCGTCTGCGGCACGCAGGGCACCTTCCACATCCAGCCCCTCGATGCCCCGACAACGCGGATCACGCTCGATCGCCCCCGGGGGATGTTTCCCAAGGGAATCACCGAGGTGCCGTTCCCCGAGTTCACCCGTTACATCGCCGACGCGGCCGAGATGGCGGCGATGATCCGCGGCGAGAAGGCTTCGCTGTTCACCCCCGACCACGATCTCGCCGTCCAGGAGACGGTGTTACGCGCGGGCGGGATGCCGATAGACGGGTGAGCATCCTGTCGCGGTTTCGGGAGGGCTTGTGACATCCGGTTTTCGGGCTCAAACGTGGCTTCGGGGTCGCCC
>JBAWVV010000537.1:0-2889 GCA_037147115.1 Planctomycetia bacterium
GGGAGATCGATCTCGAGAGCCTCTTCGGCGGCTCTGGCGGCGGCTTTGGCGATCTGTTTGGCGGTGGGGGAGGGGGAGGGAAGACGCGCTCGCGCCGGAAGGCCGTTCAGGAGCCGGGCGAAGACATCACCACGCGGATCGAGATCCCCTTCCGGCTCGCCATCGACGGCGGCAAGACCGATGTTCGTCTCGAGCGTGACGCCGGCAAGGAGACGATCAGCGTCACGATCCCGCAGGGCGTTCCCGACGGCGCGCGGATGCGCCTCCGCGGGCAGGGGATGCCGGGGCGCGGTGGTGGTCCCGCAGGCGACCTGCTCCTCGAAGTCGGGATCGAACCACATCCCGTCTACCGACGCGACGGCGACACGCTCGAAGTGACGCTCCCGGTAAGCCTCTCGGAGGCCGTGGAAGGGGCCAAGGTCGATCTGCCGACGCCGTGGGGCACGATCAGCCTGCGGATCCCGCCGATGACCAGCGGGGGACGGAAGCTGCGGGCGGCCGGGATGGGAGTCCGACATGCCAACGGCGCGAAGGGGGACCTGATCGCCGAGGTGCAGATTGTCCTCCCCATCAACACCCTCGCTCCCGATGTTGCCAAGGATCTCCTCGGAGCCGCCAAGGCCGCAGAAGAGGGGGCTCCCCCGCCGCGCCCCGGGCTGACGTGGTGAGCGACGGCGGGAAAGGGTTTCCGAAGGCATGCCGCCTCCTGCGGCCGTCGGAGTTCGACCGCGTGTACCGATTTCGGCGGAGTGCTGCCGAGGGGGCGCTGGTGCTCTACGCCTGCCCGCGGCCGGCCTCCTCTGCCGACGGCGCCCCGCCGTTGCGAGCGCGACTCGGGCTCTCGGTGTCGCGCCGGATCGGCAATGCGGTCGTGCGCAATGCCTGGAAACGCCGACTGCGGGAGGCGTTCCGCGTGGCCCGCCGAAAAATCCCCGCCGGTCACGACTACCTCGTCGTCGTCCGCTCCGGTGCGCCCCCCGGCGGGGCTGATGGAGCGGCGAAGATCGAAGGCATGCTCGTCGCACTCGCCGCCCGGATCGTGTCGCGCCCGGCGTACCGGGATGCCGACGTTCCCTCGGTCCGTCCCACGAAGCCCCGCCACCGATGAGAGCTTCGTGGACGGCGATCCTCGATCGCGTCGTCGTCGCCCTCCTCGCCGCGATCGTCCGCACCTATCAGCGCTTCGTCAGCCCGTTCCTCGGGCCGACCTGCCGGTTCCAGCCGACCTGCAGCGTCTACTTCCTCGAGTCGCTCAAGACCCACGGCGCGGTCCGTGGCACGCTTCGCGGCCTGCGGCGGATCTGCCGTTGCCATCCCTGGAGCCGCGGGGGCTGGGATCCGCCGTGAGTCGTGCGGCAGAAGGCTAGCCCGCGTGGCCGCCGGCAAGGAGCTGGCGGACGACGCTGGCATTGGCCGACGGGAAGTGACACCGAGCGAGGTCGCCGATCGGCAGCCAGGCGAAGGGGGGAAGCAGCGGGACGCCAGCATCGACGGGCGAGGCGCGGTGGAAGTGGATCTCGATCGGCCCGCGGCTCGAGCTCGCCAGGATGAGATCGATCCGGGGACCGACGATCACGGCGACGCCGCTCTCTTCGAGGCACTCGCGGGCCGCTGCCAACTCGGCGCTTTCCCCCGCCTCCACCTTCCCACCGGGGAACTCGTCCCGCCCCGGCGCATCAGCCGCGTCGCCACGGCGTCTGCCAACGAGGACACGACTGCCGGAGATGACCACCGCGACCGCGATCGTCGCCGGCGCGCTCACGCTTCCGGCTGCTTGACGAGGTTGAGGAGCCGGCCGGGCGAACCCATGATGTTGTAGCCGGCATCGACATGGAGGATCTCGCCGGTGATCCCGAGCGATTCGCGCGACAGGAGCCACGAGCCCGCCTTCCCCACTTCACCTTGGGTGATGTTGCGCCCCATCGGCGACATGTGTTGGTAGAGGCCAAGCATCTCATCGACGCCGGCACCGCGGCCGGCGAGCGTCCGCAGCGGGCCCGCGCTGACGGCATTGACGCGAACCCCGGCCGGGCCGAGGTCGTAGGCCATGTACTTCACACACGCATCGAGGGTCGCCTTGCAGACGCCCATGATGTTGTAGCCGGGGACCACCTTCTCGCCGCCGAAGTAGGTGAGGGTGAGGATGGAACTGTCGGCGGAGAGGATCCCGCGGGCGAGGCGGCCGACCGCAAGCAGGCTGTAGGCGCTGGTTTCCATCGCCACGCGGAAGCCCTCGCGACTGCAGTTGGTCGTCTCCCCCTTGAGGTCTTCCATGGGGGCGTAGGCGATCGAGTGAACGAGGAAGTCAATCGTGCCGAACTCCTCCCTGGCCCGCTCCATGACCGCGGCGATCTGTTCGTCGCTGCCGGCATCCATCGGCACGAGGAACTTCGCGTTTGGTTCCGGGTCGGTGAGCATCGCGACGCGGCGACGGTTCCGCTGCCGCTCGTCGTCGGGGCGGTCGGGGAGGTGGGAGAAGCCGATCTGCCCCCCCTCGGCGAGGATCTCCTTGGCAATCGCCCAGGCGATCGAGTGGTCGTTGGCGACGCCGAGGATGACACCTTTAAGTCCGTCGAACCTACCCATCGAATCCACCCTCCAGATGCGGGAACCGGGGCCTGAAGCCGTTCCGGGGGGCAACGCCGACCCCGGTCGGAAAGCGCGGAATGTAGCGGTTGCGGCAGAAAGCCTCAACGCGGAAACCGTCCCCGATCGATTCAAAAATTGGTGTTTGGGCCCCGAGGGGGCGAAACCCCGCTCTTCCGGCCCCTTGTCCTCCCGCCCGACGACGGTTAAAGTCAAGGCGTTAGCCTCGTTAGCTCAACTGGTCAGAGCATCTGACTCTTAATCAGAGGGTTCTTGGTTCGAGTCCAAGACGAGGCATTCGTT
>JBAWVV010000538.1:0-2870 GCA_037147115.1 Planctomycetia bacterium
CGGTGAGAAACAGGATCGACTCCTCTTCCATCGCCCCCCGCAGGGCCGCGAACGCTGGAAAGACCGTCTCGCTCTTCTCGTCGTGCTGGGCAAAGCCGTGGATGTGGAGCCACTGCGTGCCGAATTCCGAGGCCAGCCGCCGGGCCTTCGGATCGCGGAGCATCCGCTGCGTTTGCACCACGAGCGTTTTGGTGTCTGTCAGCTGCCCGGCCGCAGCCGCCCGCAAAAGCTCCGCGTCGGGCAGCGACGACCAGAGAAAGTAGCTCAGCCGGCAGGCCAGCTCGTGGTCTGAAACAGGCCGAGCCTCGAGTCCTGGCCCCGGCGCCTCCGCCTTATAGAGGAAGTCGGCCCCCACCAGCACGCGTGCGAGCGTCAGGCTGATCGCCTGCTCGTGCAGCACTCCCTCGCGGCGGAGCGCGGCATAGAGCTTGCGGAGATCCTCTGCCTCCTGCGGTCGGAGCGGCCGCCGGTAGGCCTGCTCGGCGATGCCGACGACGGCGTCAACCTGCAACGGCTCGGCATCGACGAGCCGTTGGCGGAAGGCTGCGGCCCGGGCCGCGATGGGCTCCCGCATCGACGTGAATGACGTGACCAAGTCACTGCGATCCTGCGACACGTATCCCATCAACTGCTCAAAAACGTCGATCATCTCCAACGGCTCCTGGCTGATGAAGAGGAGCTCGTCCCAGAGGCGGTCGATCTCCTTCGACTGCGCGTCGTCGAGCACGAGCCGCTTCAACTGATCATCTTCGCGGAAGTACAGATTGAGCGTGACCACCTCGTCGACCGGCACGATCCGCACGTAGCAGAGCGCCTTGGGAAAAATTTCGCGGAAGCCCTCGAACGCACGCGTGAACCTGTGCCACGCCACGGAATCTTGACGGGCCACGACGGGTAACGCCGGCGACAGGCCGCCGATCGCCGTGGCGTCGGTCCGCACCTCCGCCTGCACGCTTGCCTCCGGCCCCGCCCCGGAATGGACCGTGATCGCCGTGACCAATTCGCAGCCCTCGGCCAACTCGGCAGGGATCGTCACTGCGATCGTCTCCGGTGCTTTTACGCAGAGATCTTTTCCGTTCACGAGAGCCCCTGCAGCACCCTGCGGATGCCGGCCGAAGACCGCCGGATCGATGCCCATGACCTCGTCACCAGCCGCACCTTCGACGGTTGCGAGATCAATCGTTGACATGATCGGCCCGGTGCCAGACAGGAGCGACCGTCGCAGGTCGGCCTCCGGAGAATCCTTCGGCAGTTCGTCTTGCAGCAGCATCTGTTGCAACTCCGCTGCCAGACGCGTGCGCGCGTCGGGCGTGGACCACCACCGGGCGAGCAGCGAGCCGGCCGGAATGATCCACTGCGTGGAGGGCAGGTCGGCCTCGCTGGAAAAATGCCAAACTTTCGCATTGCCGTGCGAGTCGGCATGGGGATTCCCGGCCAGAATGTCGGAGGAAACGTCTTGCGCCAGATTCCACGTGCGGTCGCCACACTGGATCGCCAGATCAACGGATGTGAGGTCGCATGAATGATTGCCGTCCCGCGCGCCGATCGACAGGCTCACGAGGTCACCACGCCTGACGTTGATCGGATCGGCGGGACTGATTGAGTTGGCTTGTTGCGAGTCGGTCACACCGCTGACGAGTTGCTGCCGCACCTTCCCCCGCCGCGATTCCAAGGTCCACGTGACGCCGTTGCTGCACCCGATATGCACCATCTGGATCGCCCCCTCAATCCGCAGCAGTCCCGTCACCGGGCTCTGCCAGCCGATGATCACCCGCTGTTGTGGCCCCGGATGGACGGCGATTGAATGAGGGCTCATCGTGCCTGGAATTCGCACCTGCTCGTCAGACGAGTTGGCCACCACGCTCAATTGATCCGCAGCCATCCAGCCATTGACGCATTCGTGCCCCTCGACGCTCTTGAGTTGCTGCGAGAGCGGATTCTCAACAACCGGCGGCTGGCCGTCGATCCCCAGAGCGGCAAACCAGCCGGCCAGAATGGTCGGATCAACCGCATGCTTCTGCGCCAGTTGGATCACGACGCCCTGTAGCTTGTCGGCCGGGATCGCATCGTCGGTCGCCGCAGCCGCGAGGCACGCTGCGGCGGTGGAGGCAATCCGACTAGGGAACTGCTTCCGCGCGGCCACCGTACCACGGATCGCACGCAGCGGCAGATCCGCCCGGCCCTTGGCCACCAGCCGCGGATTCTCCCAGACGGCGAAATCCTGGGCGTGGCCGTCGCCGGCGTCGCCGGCATTGAGATGGATCGTGAGGAAACTCTGGCCCTGCGGAACTGCCAGCTTCATCCGCAGTTCCTGCCGTGGCACCAGCGGCGTCACCGCCTCCATCCACGATGGCGGCCCATCGGGCCGGCCGAGATGCCGCGCGATCCATCCCGCAGGATTGAATTTCCAGAGGGCGTTCTGCCACCGCGACACCTCCGCGGCCAGCGCCGGAACGTCGGCCGACGTGGCGGTCTTCCAGCGGGACCGCAGGCCATCCAGCAGCACCTCACTCCCCGCAGCGGCGTCGCCAGCCGCTGCGGCCTGCGTCGGCCCAGCAAACGCGGCAACAAGCGTGGCCAGATATTTTCCGCTCAGTCCGCGATCGCGGGCCACCTGCTCCACATTCGCGGCCCCCTGATTGCGCACCACGACCGCCGCCGCCAGGTACGACTCCACCTGCAGAAACCCCTCGCGGCCCATGTCCATCTCGATGCCCTGCTTCGTGGTCGTCTGGGCAGCCGCGTGCGCCGGGGTGAGCGACTGCGTGAACCGCCTGTAGAAATCCCGAACTCGCCCAAGCGCCTCGTCGGAGTGGTCGCGACGGGTGTCGCCCACCGAAAACCGCAGGCCGGTGGGCAGCGGCACGGCG
>JBAWVV010000539.1:0-2868 GCA_037147115.1 Planctomycetia bacterium
GCCAAGACCCTTGCGAGGCGGAGTCAATCGACCCCCGCCTCGTCCCCTTCACGCGCCTCCCAGAGGCCGACCAGCTGGCGGCACGCGCTGCCGCGCTGACGCTGCTGCAGGCGCTGACCGAACTGGGCTACGAAGTCACCTCGGTGCGGCCCGGGGAGGCCGGGAGCGAGCGCGGTGTGGACGAGCTCCTCGGGCAAATCGACCGGCTGGCGGGAACGGCCGGGGAGGCGGGGGCGCTGTTGAGGATCTGGTCATCCCGCCGCGACGACGACCCGGTGTGGCGCAGCGACGTCGAGCCCTACCGCCGCCTGGCGCAGCGTTGCTTGAAGATCGGCGTGCCGAACATCGCCATCGAGATCGCCCGGGCGGGGCGCGAGGTGTCGATCCGCGGCCCCGGGGGGGAGGAGGCCCGCCCCTGGGAACGGGATGCGGTGCTGCGGAAGATCGAGGGGGTGGCGCTGGCGCGAAACGACTGCCCCCAACTCGCAGTGCCCCTCCTCGAGGCCCTCGAGGCGGAAGGGAACCCCGACGAGGAGACCCTCGGCACGCTGGCCGGGGCCTGCAAGGACATCGCCCTCGCCGCGGCCGACCCCGAGCGGGGCCGGCTCCTCGATCGGGCGATCGCGCTCTACCAGGAAGCGCACAACCGCACGGGGGGAACGTGGACCGGCATCAACGTCGCCTCGCTCCTCACGCTCCGCGGCCACACCGCTGCCGCCCGGGACTGGGCCGAGCGCGTCCGCGGGCAGTGCCACCGGGAGCTGGCCACGCTCGAAGCGGACGGTGGCGATCGCTACTGGGTGTTGGCGACGCTCGGCGAGGCGGCTTTGAATCTTGGCGATTGGGCGGAGGCGGAGGCGTCGTACCGCCGGGCCCACCACGACGCGGCACGGCGCTACGGCGACGTCCTCGAGACGCGCAGGCAGGCAGAGCTCCTCGTCGGGCATCTGGGGGGAGACCGATCCCTCCCCGCAGGCTGGTTGCCGATCCCGAAGGTGGTGATCTTCACCGGCCACATGATCGATCGCCCCGGCCGGCCGCGGCCGCGCTTCCCCGAGGCGGCCGTCGACCGGGTGGCGGCGACACTCCGCGAATGGCTCGGCCAACAGGGGGAGGTGATCGGCTTCTCGTCGGCGGCGTGCGGTTCGGACATCCTCTTCCAGGAGCTTGTTCATGCGCTCGGGGGGGAGACCCACGTCCTGCTCCCCTACAACGAGGAGAGCTTCTGCCGCGAGAGCGTCCAGGCCGTCGATCCACCCGTGCCGATTCCCGGCAGACCCTCGTGGCAGAGGCGGTACCTCGATGTCCTCGCCCGCGCATCGCACGTCGTCATGGCGTCGGCGGAGAAGATGCGTTCCGATGGGGTTTCCTACGCCTACACCAACGAGATCATGCACGGACTGGGCTTGATGAAGGCGCGGCAACTCGGCACGGAGGTGGTCGGGCTCGCCGTCTGGGACGGCCGGCCTGGTGACGGCCGCGGCGGCACGGCGTCGACCGTCGCGGAATGGCGGATGGCCGAACTGCCGGTCCACGTAGTCAATCTCGGGCCGGAGGCGCTGGGACGCGCCGACGCCCCCGCGCTCATGCCGGTGCTGACCGTCGACTCCATAACGACGGCCTCGCCCCCGGTCGGTGGCGACGACAACCCCATCCTGGCGATGTTGTTCGCCGACGCCGTCGGTTTCAGCAAGCTCACAGAGCCGCAGGTGCCCCTCTTCGTCCGCCACTGCCTCGGCCCGATCGGAGAGCTGATCGCGAGCCGTTACCGCGAGTCGATCGTCGTCCGCAACACCTGGGGCGACGGCCTGTACATCGTGTTCGCGACGGTCGACGCGACGGGCCGGTTCGCGCTCGATCTGGCCGAGCTGATGGCTGCCACCGACTGGCGCGCCCTCGGGCTGCCGGCCGACCTCGCGCTGCGGATCGCGCTTCACGCCGGCCCGGTGTACCGCTGCACCGATCCGGTCACCGGGCAGTTGGCCTGCACCGGCACGCATGTCAGCCGGGCGGCCCGCCTCGAACCACGCACGCCCCCCGGCGCGGTGTACGCCAGCGAGGCCTTCGCCGCCCTGGCTGCCGTGGCGAAGGTCGACGCGTTCACCTGCGACTACGTACGGCAGCTCTCCTGGGCGAAACACTACGGCACGTTCCCCACCTACGTCGTCCGCCGGGCCTGATGCGGGACTGCCGCTTGCCGGCGAAGGTCAGCAGACGGTGGATAATTTTCCGGCCGGGCCGCACGAGGTGGCCGCGAGTCCGCAGCCCGCGAGAAAACCGGACGTTCTCCAAGTGGACTGGCTCTTCCGGCTGCCCCGCAACCGGTTCGGTCAGGGATGACTTTTTCCTCGGGCACTCAGGGCTCCATCACCGGCTTCGTCCCCACGCCGCATCCGCCGCAGACCGCAGTCGTGTCGACAAACTGTCGGTGGCAACGGGGACAGTACGCCACCGCGTCCCGGTCGGGCGTCGGGGCTCCGAGCCACGTCCCCGGATCGAATCCGGCAGCGACAACCGCCCGTTGGGCGCACGCCGCGCGGAGATCCTGATACCAGCGGGGCGTCTCGGCCGCCGAAAGATCTGGTTTTTCCTCTGTTTCCTCAATCGTGACGGGGGCACCCGGCGGCCCGCAGCGGGAGCGGTCCGGGATCGCTGCGACGACGGACCGCTACAATGGCGGGATGAACCACACCACGCCCCCGGCGCCGCTGCGCCGCCTGACCCCACGACTGGGTCGCGATCGGACGCCAGCAGGCGCGCGACCTGCCGCTCTCCCACTTCGGCGATCCCCCGAGCCGGGAGGGGCGGCCCGACATCGTGGCGATGCTCCGCAGTGAGGGGCGCGACGCCGACGATCTGATCATCCTC
>JBAWVV010000540.1:0-2863 GCA_037147115.1 Planctomycetia bacterium
TGGCCGTCATCCCCTGGCTGACCGAGGAGCCGATCGGCAGCCGGCGGCTCCTCGAGCTGGTGCGCGCGTGACGCTCCGGAAGATCCTGCACGGCTTTTCCTCCTCCGATCCGGCATCGTCGGGATGGCCCCCATTTCGAACAGAGCCCAAGCCTTGGATATCCACGACCATCCGCTGACGGCGTTTTTCCGATCGATGGGGCATCGCACCTGGTCGCGGCTGGGGGCGCTGTGGATCGACGCGGGGCGGTTCTCCCTCGTCACCATCCCCTGCAACGTCGTCGTCGATGCGTCACGATCAGACATCCGTCGATTGCTCGTCGAGGCGGGGCGGATGGTCGCGGTAGCGTCCGTCGCCGGCAGCCGGGGGGTGGCCAGCAGCGATTTCTGGGTGCGCGATCGCGGCTATTCGCTGGCGTCGCTCCAGCGGCAGTTCCGCCAGCAGGTGGTGCGCCAGGAGCAGGCCTGCACGGTGCGGGCAATTCCCTGGAGCGAGCTTTGCACCTGCGGCCTCCGGGTCAACCAAGACACCATGGAGCGTCGCGGCCTGAAGATGCAGCGCTGCACGACCGCGCGGGGCTGGGGGGAGATCTGCGCGGCGGCCGCTGCCACCCCAGGACTGGAAGCCACGGGCTGTTTCGTCGGCGCGGATCTGGCCACGTTTCTCGTGTCGTGGACGGTCGATCAAAGCTGCTATGGCTTGATGATGCACCGCGACAGCCGGTTTCACTCGACCGGCGCCGCCAATGCGATGGTCTATGAGTTTACACGGACGATGCTTGCGCGTCCTGGGGTCTGCGCGGTCACGCTCGGCCGCGGATGGTTTCCGGCCGAGCCGACGATCGACCGCTTCAAGCGGCACGCCGGCTACGTCGAGGAGCCGCTGGAGCTCGCCGTCGCCCTCCATCCGCGCTGGGAGCATCTGCTCCAGGCGCCGCTCCTGCACGCGGCCGTGCGGGCCACCGATGCGATCACCGGCCATCGCCTCCGACTCGGCGCTGATCTCGAGGTGCTCCGGGCCGCAGCCAGCACCACGTTTACCGACTGCCCAGATCGGCGGCCAGAAAATCGGCCGCCCGCTCACCGATAATGATCGCCGTGGCCGCGGTGTGCCCGGCCGGAATGGTCGGAACAACGGAGTTGTCGGCCACCCAGAGATTGTCCGTGCCATGGACGCGGAGACGGGCATCGACCACGGCGAGCGGATCGTTTCCCATCCGGCAGGTTCCGACCGGATGATGGTAGGAGCCGGCATGGTTGCGGAGGAAGGCGTCCCCCGACAGGCTTCCGGGGAGGATCTCCTTTCCCAGGCCGAAGCCGCGGAGGGCAGGCTGCGCGATCACCGACCTGATCCTCTCGACCCCGGCCAGCAGCGCCTCGCGGTCGCGTTGGTCTACGAGAAACCACGGATCGATCAGCGAGGGCCCCCAGGGATCGGCTCGATCCGGCAGGATCCAACCGCGACTGTGGGGATGCATGAGGACCACGGCGAGCTCGACGGCCTGCGGATGGCGGCTGGTCTGGAAGTGGCTGAAGACCTCCACCTCTGGCGTCGCGCCGGCCGGCCCGAGGAAGCACCCCGCCTCGCAGCAATTCGACGCCATCACACCCCGCCCAAACAGCGCGTAGTCGAGGGCAGCCTTCAGCCACAACGCCGGTCGCCCCGGCGCCGGCAGCGCCGACTCGACAACCACCGGCACGCCAGCGTGGTCGTGGAGATTCAAGCCCACACCGGGGAGATCGACGCACAGCGGGATCCCCGCGGCGCGCAACGGGCCTGCCGGGCCGATCCCCGATCCCTGCAGGAGGCGCGGAGAAAGAAGGGCACCAGCACAGACGACGACCCCCTCGGAGGCGATGATCGTTCCTTCGGCCCGCCGGTCTCCGAGCTCGACCCCGACAGCCCGGCGGCCTTCCATCAATACGCGGCGGACCGTGGTGCGAGGCTGAATCGAGAGTTGCCCCGGCGGACGGACGTCGGCCAGATAGCGCGCGGCGCTGGCGCGGGCGCCACGCTCCTGGAACAGCGGAAACAGTCCGCACGTCTCTGTCTCCGCCCCGGTCAGACACGACACCCGCCGAATCCCATCCTCCTGGCACGCCCGGAGGAACGCTTCCGAAAAAGCCGACTCGTACGTCGGCTCACTGACGGGGAGCCGCGCGAGGCCGGGCTGTGAGACGGCCCGCTCCCAGCAGGGCCCGAGGTCGGCCCACGACCAGCCCGGATTGCCGGAGGCTGCCCACAGGTCGTAATCAGCCGGTGGGCCGGCTGCCGCCACCATCGCGTTGATCGACGACGTTCCGCCGACGACGCGCCCCATCGGGAACGCGATCCGGCGCCCGTCGAGCTGCGGCTGGGGAACGCTCTCCAAGGCCCACGACCAGTGCCGCCGCAGACGCAGCCCAGCGAGTGGCGCCTGGAGCGCCCAGCTCGGGTAGCGCGGCCCCGATTCGATGACCAGCACCCGCTTCCCACACCCTTCGGCCAACCTCCGCGCGATCACGCAGCCGGCCGTACCGGCGCCGACAACGATGACCTGGGGAACCGACATGGTTGATCGCTCGTCAAAAGGGGAAACGTCGCCACCATAGCATCCGCCGACGGCTGACCCCCGAGCCGCGCCCCGATCGCAGCCCCACGAGCAGGAGGAGAGAGAGGATTCCCGGGGGCTGGGGAAAGCTGGGCCGGCGTCCGGAGCGCGTCAGGCCCTGAGAAACAGCCCAGGAACTGCCTTTGGCTGCGTCACGCTTGAGTTCCAGCGGAGCCCGGGACGATAGTGGGGGAACAAAGAGGCCCCTCCGTGCGATTCCTTGTCGGCATCATCACGACCATCGCAACGGTGATTCACTTCACCTTCGGGTGT
>JBAWVV010000541.1:0-2857 GCA_037147115.1 Planctomycetia bacterium
GTTATGGATCATTCGCAACACACTGGCGCAATGGATCATCCCCAGACATTCGACGAAGTGATTGCGAAGGGCTTCCCTCGCGACAATTTAGAGGCCCTGAGAAAGGCCCACGAGGCACGAGCGCGAGTGAGCGCTGGCCCAAGATCGCCGAAATTGACGCTCGCAGCTGCTGCGGCCGCCATCCGCAAGGATGCGAGTGCCGCCTTCAGCCCTGCTGAGCAGACGGCGTTCAGGAATGCGGTTGTTCGTCTTGTTCAGGATGGAAAATACCAGGAGCTGATCGGGCATCACGTCGCCATGTCTCACAATATGCATGGGTCAATGGGCGAGGTCGGTCTCTATCGGTTCCTTGGCTGGCACCGGCGATACCTTTTGGAGTTCGAGAGGGAGCTCCAACGCGCCGACCGGATCCTGCGCCCCGCGGTCACCGAAAAGCTTGGCGTTCCTTACTGGCGATGGCAGGACCCGTTCCCGTCGTGGATGAACGGTTTTCTCCCTGCTCCTGACCCGAGTACTGGGACATCGCCACGACCGCGTAAGAACGCTTCGCCGCCCAGCAAGGCAAATGCAATAGATGTGGATATCATCGTAAATCAGTTCACCATCCAGTCCCCAGGATTCGCTGGAACAAACGATTACACGAAATTTACGTACGGCTTGGAGGGGTGGGGGCGCCGGCCGGATGGGTCGCCACTGCCGGCCCACAACCACTGCCATGCCTGGATTGGTGGCATCATGAATAATACGCTCATGTCACCGACCGATCCGGTGTTTTGGCTGCACCACGCCGAAGTTGATCGGCTGTGGCATATCTGGCGGCTGGCTCATCCCACTCCCGGTCCCCTGCTCACCGGTGTGGACCGAATTATGGATCCGTGGTCCGAAACCTATGACGACCTGCTCGACATCACGGCCCTTGCCTACACCTACGACTCGACCTCGTTGTAAACATGTTGACGACAGGGTGACGGTGATGAGAGCCTCCTCCGGGCCGATGACATCTGTGCTCATGATGCCATTCACCTGATCGGAGTTCGGTCATCCGTTACTGCCTCCTTTGATGCACCTCAGTCCCTTGCGTAGTCCTACCAAGCCCCTCGTCGACGCCCCCTTTCGCCCTTTCCTGGAGGATTTCATGGCCCTTCCGATCCATGTCGCCATCGTGTCGTTGGTACCGGAATCGAAACTCTCCTTCGCCGAGGTGGCAAACGTGTCGGCGGCGCTCGCCAAGCAGGTGCTCCGCGACTTCGCTCCCATCTGGCAGGTCCAGGCCACTGTCGACCCGTTCGAGTCCCTCGATCGCGTTCCTCCTGGTTACTGGCCGGTGATTGTCAAGGAGACGCTCGACGAGCCTGGCGCCGCCGGCTATCACTCCGACAAAAACGGCAACCCGTTCGCTATGGTACAGTTCAGTCCCAGTTGGTCCCTCACCGCCAGCCACGAGGTGCTGGAGATGATGGCCGATCCGTTCGGTAATCGGGTGGTATCTTCGGTCTCGCCGTGGGACGACAAGACGCGTGTCGAGATCCTCGTCGAAGTCTGCGATCCCTCGGAGGATGACACTTTTTCTTACAACGTCAACGGCGTGGCGGTGTCCGACTTCTACACGCCGCGGTATCTTGATCCCGTGACGGCGCCCGGCGTCCGTTACGGGTTCACGTCGGGGCTCACCGCCGCCCGCGAGGTTCTCAAGGGGGGCTACATCAGCTTCCACGACCTGTCCGACGACCACTGGTACCAAGTCACATGGTTCGGAACGAAGAAGAAACTGGAGGACCTGGGCCCCCTCACGGCGGCCAACGGCCCGATCCGTTCGCAGATCGATCGGCTCACTGCTAAGCGGATGGGCAAGCTCAGCGCTGGACTCAAGGCGTCGAGCCCCACGGTGAAGCGGTCGCGGACCCAGTTGGAGTCGGTCGACGTCGGCGCAAGCGCGAAGGCGAGGATGTGGCAGTCGCAAATAAAGAGTCTCGGGAAGGGCTGACACCGATGACAACCAACGAAGGCGAGGCAGAGGGCGAGAAGCCGTCGCCGTCCGCGGGAACCGGGCTTCCCCCTCCCGCGGACGGGCCGCCTCCGCTCGCAGATGATCATCCGCGCCTCGAAAGCCCCCACGATTTCGTGCGTCGACGGATGGCTGAACGCCGACAGCGCGGACGCGGACGACCTGCTCCCGACGACGGCGCCGCGGGGTGACGGCCCGCGCGGTCCGGCCGAGATCGAACTAGATCTTCGAGCCTCGCGGGCCCAACGTCGCCGTATGTGTTGCCGCCGAGACCTGCAGGGCTGGGCCCCGAAGGGGAGTTCGTCAACCTCTTGGACGTGGCCTACTCGATCGCACATCGCGATTCCGATTCGGTAGTGTTCGATTTTCCGGTGGCCGTAAAAGGCATCCGAATCCGCCGGCCGGCTTCCGTATCAGCCTCTCGGAGGGAAACTGGTAATTCTTTCCCTCAGGCAAGCGGCTGTGAATGAGCGTCAATCGTAGCTATCAACAGTACGATCCCCTGGGGCGTGCCTGAGGGCTTAAAGAGCCAGCGAGAAGGCGTCAGGGGCGATTTCATTGGGCGTGGAGGCAGCCCGGTGAGAGTGCAGCGGCGGGCCGGGGCGACTCATGTGGGAACGCCACTGACGGGGCCAGGATCCGAGCGGATGATCAGTCCTCAGGAACGCTAGGGCAGCCGGTTGACTCCCTTAGTGTTAGGGATAAAATCCATTGTCAGAGGGGTCAGAAGTCGCGTGCCGAGGAGCGTTCCGACCGAACAGAAGTCCCGACAACGACTTGACGGGGATCTTCCCCCGGGCACCGGGCACTTTATCGCGAACGAGAACCTTACACCTCTCACGACCGAATGGG
>JBAWVV010000542.1:0-2849 GCA_037147115.1 Planctomycetia bacterium
GGACCAGCGCCCAGGCCCTCGCCACTGACAGCGGGCCGGTGCTCGTTGCGGGGCCAGCCCGCGATCTCGAGCGGCTGGAATACCGGGCGCCGTTTCGCCTCCCGCCGGCGCGCGGGTGAGGCGGCCGCCGCGCGCACCTCCGCGGTGGCGATTCAGGTGCCGAATCCTTCCAGTCGTTGCTTCCGTAGTTGCCAATCAGGCATACAGCGACTCAACAGCCGGTAGAAAGCCGGACTGTGATTATGAATCTGAAGATGACACAGCTCATGCACCAAGACGTAGTCGATACAGTGCGTTGGTACCTTGACGAGGCTCACATTCAATAGAATTCGGCCTCCCTTCGTGCAGCTGCCCCAGCGCCGTGTCATGCGCCGGACGACAACGTCCGGCTCGTCCGAAGATTTTAGAATCGGTCGCTGTTCACGACACAGCTGCACGCGCTGCCGAAACATTCGCAGCGCATGCTCGTAATACCAGGCGTCGAGAAGCTGCTGGATGCGAGTCGGGTCGCCTCTATCTAGAGCCCACACATGCAAAAACCTGCCAACGAGCTTCACGGCCTCCGTCGCGCCCGAGTGAACCTTCAGCCGGTACTGGCGACCTAGATAAAGATGAGTCTCGCCGGAGACATAAACGTGGCCTGGGTGTTTCGGCAGAAACTGCTCGAAGTATCGCCATTGCCGCAGAATCCAAGCAGCTCGCTTTTCCACCCTTTGCAGCACGCGTTCTTCACTGACACCCTCCGGTGCAAGGACTTCTAACCTCGGATCAGGATGAACAGTAATAGCAAGCCTTTTCCTTTTCCGAAAATCAATGTGAAACGGGATCCGTCTGCCGTCACAATTCAGCGAGTAGCCCCCTTCTGGCTGCCCCTTTTCGATCATCCCGGATACCTCCGGCGAGCAACGTCGAGCGTCTTCTCCAGAATTGCATCGATCTCTTCAAAGCTCAGATCGAGACTGGCTCGGCCCTTTAAATCAAAGAGAATGTCTTCGACGTCATTCCGCATTCGGTTTTGCACGTCAGCGTTCGTCGTCCAGCCGACAATTTTATCACGAAGGATCGCATCGTCGATGCGAACTGCCGCTTCCGCAACAAGCCCACCGAGGGGCGTGTCAGATTGCTGCAAGCCGACTCCCTCGTAGACAATGCCATAAAAGGCTCTGGCGACCTGCCGTTCCCGAACCGCTGGCGGCACGTCGTCCGTCTTTCGATTGCGGATCGCGTCGGCGATGTCGGCCACCTTCGCCAGATACTCACGGTCGGCGAGCCGTTTTTCTCGAAAAGCCTGGATCGCGTCTTCGAGCATTCTTGAGAACGCGCGATAAAACGCTGGGTCTTCGTCCATCCGCTCTTCGATGGTCTTCTTGGCCCGGTGAGCGATGGTATCGGCCTTCGATGCTTCGCCCTTCAGCTTTTCAATCTCCTTGAGAAACCCTCCCTTGTCGAAGATATCGACAAGCCCCGTCACCCTCTCGACGGTGCCTGTTGAGACGTGAGTGTCGAGCAACTTCTGGATCTTTGCCTCATACTCTTTGAAGTCAACCACCTCGGCATATCGCCTCCGTACGGCGGTACGAAGATTGGAGAAAAACGCTAAATCACGACAGTATCGTGTGATCTTCGCGTCTGGTGTATGCTCGACGAAACGCGCCGATGAGAGTGCGATCGACAACGATCGGCTAAAATCTCGAAGACACTGATAGAACCGCTCTCGGAGAATTCCGTCCGCCAACGCCCGCTCGTACTGCTCCTCGTCCTGCTTGTTCTTTATGCCTTGGAAAAGGTTCAGCAAGTCCGTGTGACGGGGCGGCAGCTTGTCGATTTCTTCCGAAACATCAGCCAGCGTTGCCTCCAGATCCGCCTGATCGTACTCCTCTAACTGGCCGTAGAGATCAAACGCGCTGTTGAGATTTTGCAAGACACCGCGATAGTCGATGATGTAGCCGAAATCTTTTCCATCATAGAGCCGGTTCACTCTGGCGATGGCTTGCAGAAGCGTGTGTTCCCTGAGCTGCCGGGTTAGGTAAAGCACGGTGTTGCGGGGAGCGTCAAAGCCGGTGAGCAACTTGTCTACGACAATGATAATTTCTGGATCATCGCCGCTTTTGAAGCCATTGATGATGTTCTTGTTGTACTGCTGCTCGCTCCCGTGCTTGGCCATCATTCTTTTCCAGAATTGCTGCACAAGAGGCATATTTTCTTCATCAACATCCTCATTACCTTCGCGATCGTCCGGCCCGGAAATCAACACCTCCGACGACACCATGCCGAACTCATCCAAAAACTTCTTGTAGAGCAACGCCGTCGATTTGTCCTGCGTCACGAGCTGAGCCTTATAGGGCGTCCCCTGCCAGTTGTCGCGAAAGTGCAGACTAATATCGAGGGCGATCTCCCGGACTTTCTGTTCGGTCTTGTTGAGCTGATCCGTCGTCGTGAACTTTTTCTTCAGGTCGCCCTTTTGCTCCGTGGTCAGATTCGCGGTAATCACATCGAACCAGCGATCGATGCTCCGCCGATCAACCCGCTGTTCAACATCCCGCCCCTCGTAGAGAAGCGGCACGACTGCCTTGTCCTCAACGGCACGACGGATCGAGTAAGTCGGCTGAATCAGGCCACCAAACTTGTCGATTGTGTCCTTCTCCTTGCTTCTCACAGGCGTCCCCGTAAAGCCAATGAAGCAGGCCCCCGGCAATGCTTTCCTCATGCGTCCGTGCATCGCTCCGTATTGGCCGCGATGGCTCTCGTCGACGAGTACGAATATGTTATCGCTCTCGGCCCGTAGGTTTTCCTTGAGCACGGCGCTTTCAAACTTGTCGATGACAGTCGTAATGACACGGCTCTTGGCC
>JBAWVV010000543.1:0-2843 GCA_037147115.1 Planctomycetia bacterium
CCGCTCCCCCCTCGCCGTTCCTTGCCATCCCCGCGGCGGAGTGGGTGTGTGCGAATGCTCTGGCGTTTGCGATCTTCGATTCGTATCCGGTGTCGCCGGGGCATGTGCTCGTGATCACGAAGCGCGTCGTGCCGACGTTCTTCGAGTGCTCTTCCAAAGAGCAACTGGCGCTGATGGACCTCGTCGGCGAAGCGAAGCAGCTGCTGGACAATCGCCTCGATCCCAAGCCCGATGGCTACAACGTCGGCTTCAACTGCGGCTCTGCCGCCGGCCAGACGGTGCCGCATGTGCATCTCCATGTGATCCCGCGCTATGTCGGCGACATGCCCGATCCGCGTGGCGGCGTGCGGCATGTGATCCCGGAGAAGGGGAACTATCTGGCGGGCCCGGGGGCCGCTTCACAACAGGCGCCGCAGCTCTCGCTCACGACCGGCCCTGAGCGCCCGCTCTGGCATCGGCTGGCCCATCGGCTGCCGGGGGCGAGCGAGATCGACCTCCTCGCGTCGTTCGTGCAGCCCTCGGGGCTCGACTATGTGGCAAAGAGTTTGTTTAGCGCCATTGCCGCCGGTGCCAAGGTGCGCCTCCTCGTCGGCGATTACCTCGGCATTACCTCCCCCGCCGCGCTGCGGCAGCTGCTGGGCTGGATCGACTTCGGTGAGGAAAAAGGTGGCTGGCTCGGAGGCTCCGCGACGGGCCTGCCGGCTTTTTCTGGTTCGTTCGAGGCTCGCCTCGCGGAGCTTGAAAACCTCCGTGACTCCCCCGCGTCGTTTCACCCCAAGGCCTGGCGGATTGCGGATGCCTCTGGCGGGATCGTGGTCGTCGGGTCGAGCAACCTCTCCCGGGCGGCGCTCGAGACGGGCGTGGAATGGAACCTCGTCGGCGAGACCTCGGGCTCCGGATCGCTCGACCGCGAGCTCGCGACGGCGTTCGACGACCTCTGGCAGCAGTCCACGCCGCTGTCGGCCGCTGTGGTTGAGCACTATGCGGCTCGGGCCGCGGAGGCGGCGGCGCTGCGGCGCGCGTGGGATGGCGAGGCCCCGGCATCTTCGACCGCTGCCACCGCGACGCTTGTCTTCCTCGCCCCCCGTCCCTGGCAGGTGGAAGCCCTAGCTTCCCTGGCCGCCATCCGAGCCGAGGGCTATTCAAAGGCTCTCGTTGCCGTGGCGACGGGGCTGGGGAAAACCTGGCTCGCGGCCTTTGATGCGGTTGCCCATGGCAAGGCCCTCGGCCGGCCGCCGCGGGTGCTCGTGATTGCCCACCGAGCGGAGATTCTCGCCCAGGCTGAGGCGACGATGCGGCAGGCGCTCGCCCCGGAAAGCGTCTCCTCTGTCGCCGGATCCTCGTGCGACCTCTCCGGCCAGCTCGTCATTGCCTCGATCCAAAAGCTCTCCCGGCCCGACGGGCTGGCGGCCCTCGCTTCGGCCCCCCCCTTCGATTACTGCGTGATCGACGAGGTCCATCACGCGGAGGCGCCGAGCTACCGGCGCGTCCTTGCGCGGCTGCCGCGGCACGACCGGTCGTTCACGCTCGGTCTCACGGCCACGCCCGAGCGGACCGACGGCGTCGATATCGCGACGCTCTTCGACGACATCCTCGCCTACCAGGCGACGATCGGGCAGGGGATCGCGGAGGAGTCGCTCGTGCCGTTTCGGTATCGGGGGCTGAAGGACGACGTTGATTACGACTCGTCCCAAATCCCGTGGCGCAGCGGTCGCTTTGATGTCGGGAAGCTCGAAGTCGCTCTCGAGAACAGCGCTCGCATGGACCGGCTCTGGGCCGAGTGGCAAGCCGTTCCGGCCGGCCGCACGCTCCTGTTTTGTTGCTCGCGCAGGCATGCGCTCTTTGCCCGCGATTGGCTGCGAAAGCGCGGCGTGGCTGCGGCGGCCGTGTTTTCTGGTGACGGTGGCGACCCTCGCATGGCCTCCCTGGCCGCCTTTCAAGAAGGGCGGCTGTCGGCCCTGTGCGCGGTCGATCTCTTCAACGAGGGAATCGACCTGCCGCTGGTGGACCGTGTCGTCATGCTCCGGCCGACCGAGTCGAAGATCGTCTTCCTTCAACAGCTCGGCCGTGGCCTCCGGGCGGCCACGGGGAAGACGCGGCTGGAAGTGATCGACTTCGTCGGCAATCACCGCGTCTTCGCCAGCCGGCTTGTGCATCTGCTCTCGCTTGAGCCCCGCGGGGAGGGGGCTGCGGCTTGCTTCACGGCGCTGAAGGCGTATCTCGCTGGTGGCGAGCCGATTTTACCGGCGGGCTGTGTGCTCGACGTGGAGGTGGAGGCCAAGCGGCTCCTCGAGCAATTTCTGCCGCGGGGCCGAGGGGCGGTTGTCGAGGCGTATCGGGGGCTGCGGGCGGAGCTCGGCCGGCGGCCGACGCCGACCGAACTTTTGCATGCGGGCTATCTCCCGCTGACGGTGTCGGCAGATCATGGCAGCTGGTTTGAGTTTTGTGCGACCGAAGGTGATCTGGCACCTGAGGAACAGGCGGCCGCCAGGGCTGCTTTGGCGCCTGCGTGGCTGAAAGTTCTGCAGACGACGGCCCTGACGAAGTCGTACAAGATGGTCGTGCTTCGTGTCCTGCTCGATCACGATGCGCTCTGGGAGGGGATGGAGATCTCACAGCTCGCGGGTGCGTGCCGGGCGTTTCTTGAAAACCACCCTGCCCTCCGCGCCGACCTCGAGGGGGCGGCGTTCATTCGGGTGCCGGGCGACTCAGCCGCCGAGGCGCGGGCGTTTGCTGCGTGGTGGCTCGAATGGCCGCTGTCGCGGTGGACCGACGAGCAAGCGGGGCGCCACTGGTTTACCCACCGTGGCGATCGGTTTGTGGCGAACTTCAAGATCGCCGCC
>JBAWVV010000544.1:0-2841 GCA_037147115.1 Planctomycetia bacterium
GGGGAAAAGCAGGCGGGGGAGTTGCGTCCTCCGGGAAACGGCGGCGGCAGGTTGACGGGGTCGGCAAGGCCCCGGGTCATGTCAAAGAGCGAGGCGAGATTCCCCTCTTCGACGAAGGGGAGGAGCTGGCCGAGCGCCCCGAGCGAGGTGCGGCCCGCGTTGACGATGGCGAAGTTCGGATTGGGGGGGGTCTTGGAATACTCGGCCCAGGAAAACTCCTTCCGCCACGCCGGAAAGAACCGGCAGGCCGACTCGTGGGCGCTGAGGCCGAGGCAGATCTGACGCAGCTGGTTGCCGCAGGCCAGGCGACAAGCCGATTCCCGGGCTGACTGCACCGCCGGCACCGTGAGCCCGACCAGCGCAGCCACGATCGCCATCACCGTGAGGAGCTCGACCAGCGTGAATCCCGGCGGGGGTCGCCTTTGTGCCTTGAACGCCGGCATAATGCCTCGAACATGCGGTGGGAGCATTCGATCGGGGGGGCAACACCGCTTTCGACTGTGGATTACGGTTCTCGACACGCCGCGATCAATCCTCAGCCATGGATCTCGACCCAGCCACGCTCGCCCTGATTTCGGCCGTTATTTCCGGCCTGCAGGTGGTTGCGTTCGTCGTCCTGGCCCGGCTCAATCCCGAGATGCGGGGCGTGCGGCTGTGGGCCTGGAGCAGCCTCGCCTTCGCCGCATCGATGCTCGTGCTCGTGTCCCGGAGGATCGTCGGTGAGCAGCCGGTCCTGTATGCCGCGGGATTCCTGGCCGTAACGGCCGCCCTGGCGTGCACGGCGGTCGGCGCGGCCGTGTTCGTCGGCCGACGAACACGGTTCCGCATCCCTGTCGTCGCGACGCTTGTCATTCTGGGCGTTTACGGCTGGTATCTGTTCGTCGATCCCTATCTTCCGGCCCGCCTCGCCTGCACGGCGGCCATGCACGTGGTCTGGCTCGTGGCGGCGGCGCATGAGCTGTTTCAGGAACGGCAGCCCGGGCTGCTCGTGTCGTCGCGGTTCACCGGCGGCGTGATGCTCGCCTACGCGGCCGTGGTGGTGCTCCGCTTGGTCCTCATGGTGGCCGGCGCCAGCCCCAACACCATGTTCGACCGTGAGCTTCCGCAGGTGCTCGTGTTTCTCGGCACGATCTTCTGGGTCATCACGTCCACCTTCGGTGTGATCCTGATGATCAACCAGCGACAGATCCTTTCCCTCCGGGAGAGCGCTGCTGCCCGCCTCGAGGCCGAAGAATCGCTGCGGCTCGCCGAGCGGCAGCTGGCCCAGGCGCGGGAGCAGCAGCAGCGGAAGGACTTCGTGCACGACCTCCACGATGGCTTGGGCGCCGCGACGGTGAACGTGACGCATCTGGTCGACCTGCTCGAATTCCGCAGCGCGGCCGACACGAAGGCGCTCAAGCAGCTGGAGCAGGCCGCCGTCGAGGGGGCCCGCGAGCTGCGTCGGCTCATGAACGCGGTCGACGAGGGCCAGGTGCTGTGGACCGACTGGCTACACGACCTGCGGACCCACGCCGAGCAGACGTTCAGAGCCCGGAGCATCGCGCTGGTCTGGCGGGTGGCGGGCGGCCCGCCCGACGCGCCCATCGCCAACGCCGCCGCAGCGCTATCGCTCGGCCGTGCCGTCCGCGAGGCGGTGGCCAAGGTCGCGAAGCATTCGCGGGCCAACCGCTGCTCAATCTCGATCCGATTCCGTCCGGGCGCGGTTGCCGTTGGCGTCCGCGACGATGGCGTCGGCTTCCCGACAGCAATGCCTGCCTCGGCGGGAGGCGGCCGCCATGGGCTCGTCGGCATGGAGCGCCGCGTGTGGTCATGCGGCGGGAGGCTGCGGCTCGGCCGCTCGTCGGGGCCGTGCTCCGGCGGGGCAAGCGTCCGGATCGTCGTGCCGCTGCCGCTGTCGCTCGTTGTGGAAACGGAGTTAGGATTGGGGCATGGACACAATGCTGGAAATCGCCAAACGCGTGGATGACTTCATGATGGAGCGGTCTCCCGTCCACGACACCATGCGACGGCTTGTCCGGACGTTCGGAGACCTCGGGATTCCTTTCGCGATCGCTGGCGCCATGGCCGCGAACGCGCACGGCCACCGCCGAACGACGGCCGACGTGGATGTCCTGATGCGGCGAGAGGACCTGCTTCGTTTCAAGGACCGGTGGATTGGTCGAGGATGGCAGGACCTTTTCGAGGGATCGAAGGGTTTTCGAGACACGTTGAACGGAGTCAAGATCGACGTCCTCATCGTGGGCGACTACCCGGGCGATGGAAGACCCAAGCCTGTGTCGTTTCCGGATCCGGAATCAGTGCGGGAACTCCGTGACGAGAGTGTGCCCTATGTCACCCTTGCGGCACTTCTCGAACTCAAGATCGCCAGCGGGATGACGGCCGCCCATCGACTTCAGGACCTGGCCGATTCCATCCAGTTGATCCGCGTAAACTCCCTGCCCCGGAGCTACTCGGGCCAACTTGATTCGTTCGTGCGAGCCAAGTTCGATGAACTCTGGCAAGCCGCGCAGGTTTCGGAAGACTACTGAGCCGGATCGAGCATGAGCCTCGTGTCGTTGAGACGGCATCACGTTGGTGGTGCGTTCCCCTCCTTTCCTGTGGTAGATTCCAGGAGGTTTTGCCCCGGATTCCCGCCAGACAGTTCCCCGCTGGCCCCCGAGACGGCGAGCCCCCTACGCGCCCGTAGCTCAGGTGGATAGAGCATGGGATTTCTAATCCCAGGGTCGCTGGTTCGAGTCCAGCCGGGCGTATTGGTTGACTGGCGGGCGCGGATGCCCGCCCCCGCCAACGAACCGGAGGTTCGCAAGCGAAGCCTGGCCAGGAGGGCCAGCGGAGCGGAAA
>JBAWVV010000545.1:0-2841 GCA_037147115.1 Planctomycetia bacterium
ATCGACACCCCGGCATCTTCGATTCGACCGGAGGAACCGTTCCAACCGACAGGCTTTGCACCTCCCCCGCCCCCTGCCTTCTCCTCGAACCTCCAAAACCCGCTCGCTTACCACCGGGCCCGAGGAAAAGCCGATCACTTCGCCGCGGACAGGCTCTTCGCGCGGTTGTCGTTGATGGCTTTCGTGACCGACTCGTCCGCTTGAAGCGACGCCAAGCCGAGCCGGAGATGGGCCTCGTAGCGAGCGAAAGAGTTGCCCCCCTTCGCCAGCGCGTCGCGGAGCGCCCGCTTGGCTTCTTCGGGCTTTCCGAGAACGCCGGAAACGATCGCCGAGACGAACTCCCGCTCCGGCGTCTGCCGCTCTCCGTCGTCGAGTTTCGCCAGGAGCTTGGCTGCCTCCTCGGCCGAAGCGCGGGCCGCGTCGGGATCGGTGAGGAGAAGCACCTCCGCGAGGAGGGCGGCGTTCCAGGCCAGATCCTCGTCGTTGTGCGGATCCTTTGTTCCCAGTCTCGTGAACAGATCCCGGGCGTCTTCAAGCCACTTCCGCGACCGCTCGGCCGTCGCCGGCGTGACGGTCGCCGATGCCGAGAGATCGGCGAAGAGGGCAAGCTCGGCGAGCGTCTGGAGCGAGACACCGAGATCGGCGTTGAACTCCAGATCTTCGGAAAAGTCGGCCACGAGCTCCGCCTGGAGCTTGCGGGCCTCCTCGAGGTGCTCGAGGGCCTTGGCCAGATCATGCTTTTCGACGAGCTCGATCCAGGCGAAGTTGGCCTCCCCGCGGGCACACTGGAAGCGAGATTCGGGATCGCCGGGGCTCGTCTTGAGCAGAGCACGCCGGCTCTTCAACGATTGCTTGTAGTCGTCCAAAGCCGTGTCGATCTGGCCACGACGGAGATGGAGGTCGCCGAGAAAACCGGAACTGCGGGCGAGATCGCGGCGGACGGCGCGGCGCTCGTACGGGTCTTTCACCTCGCTCCGCTCGTCGAGCTCCCGCCGCAGCGTCAACCCTTTTTGGAAGTGGTGCTCCGAGGCGTCGAAGTTGTCGGCGGGCTTTCCCGCTGCGGGATTCTCGGCGAGGGCGAGATACGCCCGGCCGAGGTCGTGATGCGCCTCCGCCAAACGCCGCTTCACCCGCGACTGCACGAGTTCCACATCCTTCATCGCCCGCTCGTCTTCGTCGGCGACATCCTCGAGACCGGAGAGTGCTTTTTCGAGGTGGTCCTTCGCGTCGGCAGGATCGGCCTCGATGGCGTGCCTCCCCTGCCGGAGGAGATTGCAGGCGAGGCGATAGCGGGTGACGAGGTCGTCACCGGCCGATCCGTAAAAAGTCTCGGCTTTTTCGAGGCTCTCCTGGCTTTTCCCGCTGCCGGGATCAGTCAGCCCCAGCGCCAGCGACTGGAGCTCGAGAACGCGGGCGCGCTGGGCGGCGGCAACGGAGTGATCCTTGAGGAAGTCGGCGGCGAAGGCCTCGATGTCGCTGGCGAGGGGGCCGATGACTTCGAGATTGCTCTTCTCCCCCTCGGCGAGCGGTTGACTGATCTTCTCAAAGGTGTCGAGTGCTTTGATGAACCGCGATTCGGCGAGCTTCGCATGCTTCGTGGTGAGGCCGATCCAGGTGGCGGCGATCGCCAGCAGCGGCAGGGCGACGGCGACGGCGGCGGTGATCACCCGGTGGCGACGGGCCTGCCGGCAGGCCCGGGCGATCGGGCCGTCGCGGAGCGCCGTGACCTCGTCGTCGCGAAGCCAGTTCCGCAGATCGGCGGCGAGCTCCTTGGCGGTCTGGTAGCGCTTGTGGGGGGCGACCTCCAGGGCCTTGCGGCAGATCGCGTCGACAGGGCGGGGGATCGAGCGGTCGATTGAGCGCGGGGCGGGGTAGCGGCCAGAGGTAAGCAGGTCGGAGAAGTTCGGGTCGTCGCCCCGGATCGGCGGGGCGCCGGTGAGGATCTCGTAGAGCGTGGCGCCGAGGCTGTAGACGTCGCTGCAGGGGTGGAGGATCCCCTCCTGCCGGTATTGCTCAGGACTGACGTACGACTTCGTGTAGCCGCGCTGATCGCTCTGGAGGGGCTGGCGGGGGGCGACGGTGGCCTCGTTGCGGAGCTCCGTGGGACGGTCAAAGGTGGTGGCCAAGCCCCAGTCGACGACGTAGGTCTCGCCGTAACGGCCGACCATGACGTTGAGTGGCTTCAGATCGCAGTGGAGGACGCCGGCATCGTGGGCATAGGCGACGGTGTTGCAGACGGCGATGAGACGCTCGATGAGATCGAGACGGCGCCGCTGCCAGGCCGCGGCCCCCCCGCGGGCGCGGCGCTCGGCATGAGCCTCCTGGATCTCTGTGTGGAGATCGCGGCCGCGGATCACCTGCATGGCATAGAAGAGATGGCCGTCGATGTCCTGCCCGACGCCGAACACCGGGACGATGCCGGGATGGTCGAGCCGGCCTGTAATCTCGGCCTCGGCAGCGAACTGGGCGCGGAGTTCCTCGTTGGCGGCGTAGTCGCGCCGCAGCGTCTTGACGATCGTCTCGCGCCCGAGCTCTTCGTCGTGGGCGATGAGGAGATCGGCCATGCCGCCGCGGCGGAAGAGCCGCAGGCCGCTGTAGCGGGTCGAGGTGCAGACCGCGGCGGGAAGGGTGACCGCGTCGGCCGCCGAGCCGGGCGGGCGCGACGGGCGCGACAACCACGACACGCGCGTCTGGTTGGCGAGATCCCACGCCGCCCGGACGGTGTCGGCATCGGAGGGGAAGCGGCTGCGGAGCGGCTCGAGGGCCGCATGATCGCCGCCGCCGGCGCTGCCGCTGCTGCGGGCGAGGCCGATCTCGATCGAGAGGAGCCTCCGCAGCCAG
>JBAWVV010000546.1:0-2831 GCA_037147115.1 Planctomycetia bacterium
GCACGCACCCGGTGCGGGAGGGTAGGTCGCCGGGGACGGCGGTGGCAATGTCGCCCCGCAACGAGCCTGGGGTTCGCCAACCGCCGCAGCTTGCCCTGTTGCTGTCTCCCATCTGCCATTTCCCCGGCCGCGGTCTTTCGATTCAATCGCTCGGGCAAACCCTACCGATGAAAACGGTGGTGCCGGTCCCGCGGACTTGTGCGCGGTCACCCCGGACAGCCATCGCCAGCCTGCTTGGGAGGTGCAACGGGTGTCGTACTTGAAGTCATTCACTGCGGGTCTGATCCGCTCGCCGCTCCTCTGGGGCGGCGCGATTGCCTTTTGCTTTTTCGCCCTCATCCACGGTGGCGTGATCAGGCATGCCGGCACGATCCGCTACCTCGCCGGCCACTGGGTCGAGTATGTCGAGACGGTGATGTTCACCGTCGGGCTGTCGGCGCTGGTGCTGAAGTGGCTCGATGTCCGCCGTCAGGCGGCGGAGGTCGGCGAGCCGCTCCTCGAGGCGATCCCCACCGGTGGTCAGCTGCCCGACGAGGCGACCGGCCTCCAGGCGAAGGTTGTCGAGGTGGGTGCCGATGGCTACCTCCCGCACCGGATGCATGAGGCGCTCGATCTGGTCGTCCGCACCGGCTCCGCCGAAGGTCTCGAGGACCATCTCAAATATCTCTCCGACCTCGATGCCGCGCGGGCCGGGCAAAGCTACGGTCTGGTGCGCTTCGTGATCTGGGCGATCCCGATCATGGGCTTCCTCGGCACCGTCATCGGGATTACCGAGGCGATCGCCAACCTCTCGCCGACGCAACTGGAGAACATCACGGGCGTCGTCGCCGGGCTCGGCGTGGCCTTCGATACCACGGCCACGGCCCTGACGCTGTCGATGGTCCTCATGCTCATCCAGTTCTTCGTCGACCGGGCCGAGCAGCGGCTGCTCGGGGCTGTCGATTCGGCGGCCTGGATCGGCCTGGCGGGAAGGTTCCAATCGGTCACTGCCGAAGACGGCACGGCGGTGGCGCTGGCGAAGCTCTCGGAGGCGGTGTCGCGCAGCTCCGAGAAGCTCCTTCAGGCGCAGGAGCATTCCTGGCGGGCGCTCGAGGAGGCCGCCTCCGGCAGCCTGTCCCGCGCCGTGGCGGCCAGCGGCCAAGAACTGCGGACGGCGCTCTCCGACTCGCTCGGCTCGAGCCTCTCGCAGTGGAGTGAATCGCTCGTTCGTGCCCAGGCCCATGTCACGAGCCAGCGGGAGGATCGGTGGGCGAAGGCCGCCGATGCGTTGACCACGGCCATGGAGGGCTTCGAGCGCCACCAGCAGGCGCTCGCCGACCAGACCGAGCTCCTCGAGCGCGTGGTCGATGCCACCCGCGACGTCACCGATCTGGAGCGCTCCCTCGAAAACAACCTCTCCGCGCTCACCGCCACGGGCCGGTTCGACGAGACGCTCGCGACCCTCTCCGCCGCCGTGCAGCTCCTCGCGGGCCGAGCCGCCGACGGGGCCGCCGAACCGCGCCGGGTCGAACTCCACGCCCTCCCGCGTTCCAGAAGGGCCGCATGAGCCGTCGCACCCCCGCCGCCGCGCCGACGATCTCGCTGTTCCCCTTCCTGGCGGTGCTGCTGTGCACGATGGGCGCCCTGTTGGTGCTCCTCGTGCTCTTCAGCCGCTCCGCCTCGCAGGCCGGGGTCCGCGAGGCCGAGGCTGCCATCGAGGAGCTTGAGCTCGCCCGGGAGAATGCCCGCTGGCGGCGCGATCAGCTCGAAGGCGTCCGGCAGAAAACCAACGACGATCTCTCCCGGGCCAGGATGGTGCTCTCGGGGATCGAGGAGAACACGCGTGAGCTCGAGGACGAGCTCGCCCGCCTCATGGGTGTCGTCGAGGCGCTGGAAAGCGAGGCAAAGGTCACTGACGCCACCGACCTTGCCGCGCTCGAGGTGAAGCTCACCAATGCGCGCGAGTCGCTCGACAAGGCCCGGACCGATCAGGCCACCCGGCCGGCGGCCTACGCCGTCGTGCCGTATGTCGGCAAGCATGGCACCCACCGCCGCCCGCTCTATATCGAGTGCTGTGTCGATGGCGTCTTCCTCCAGCCGGAGGGGATCCGGCTGACGCCGGGGGATTTCGACGGCCCGCCGGGGCCGGGCAATCCACTCGCCAGCGCCCTCCGCGCGGCCCGCGAGCAAATGGCGCGGACCGTTCCCAACCCTGGCGATCCCGCCTCGCAGCCCTATCCGCTCCTTCTCGTCCGCCCCTCCGGCGTGATGGCCTACTACGCGGCCCGTGAGGCGATCTCCTCGTGGGGAAACGAGTTCGGCTACCAGCTCATCGAAGACGACTGGACGATTGCCTATCCCCCGCCCGACGTGGCGATTGCCGAGGCGGAGAACCGGGCGATCGAGGAATCGCGCCGCCGGTTGCAATGGCTCGCCGAGACGCATCCGCAGCGCCCTGCCAAGCCGCAGCGTCAATACCGAGCCGCCCCGACCCGCGGTGGCGTGGTTGAGAACGGCGGCCCGAGTGTCCTCGGCGACCAAGCGCAGTGGGAATGGAAAAATCAGCCCGCCGGCGGAACGCCGACGCCCGGCGGCAGTCGCGGCGGGCGCTCGTTCAACGGCGGCGGGCCAGGTGTGGCGGCAGGCGCGGCCGGTTCTTCCGGCGATCCCACCGGCGTGGCTGGCACGGGATCGGCGAACGGCACCGGCGGTGGCTCGGGCGCCGGCAATGGCAATGGCGCTGGGGGCGACGGCAATAACGCCGGAGCTGGCGGTGGCACCGGCGGCGACGGTGCCGGCGGGGGCGACGGCGTCGCACCGGGGCGGCCGTTCCTGTCGGCGGCGGGTACTCC
>JBAWVV010000547.1:0-2824 GCA_037147115.1 Planctomycetia bacterium
CGCCCGGCACGCAGGGCTCCGACGGCCGCGACCACCATCCCTTCGCGTTTTCGGTGTGGATGGCCGGCGGCGGCACCAAGGGGGGCACGGTCCACGGCGCCACCGACGAGCTTGGCTTCCACGCCGTCGAGGATCGCCATTACGTCACTGACATCCACGCCACCATTCTTAAATCTCTCGGCCTCGATTCCCGCAAGCTCGAGATCCCCGGCCGCAAGCGCCTCGCGATCGACCACGGCACGCCGATCGACGCGATCCTGGGGTGAGGCGAGGGCCGGCCCGATCACCAGGGCTGCACAAAGCAAACCCTGGGGGAAGGGCGTTGGCCCAAAGCTCCAAGCCGCTGTGCAAGGCAATGCTTTCAAGGCATGGTGACGACCTGAGCAGCCACGAAAATGGCCGTATTGAGAAGCACGACGAAGATCACCATCAAGAGTACGGCGAGCCGTAGACCGACCGAACGGGCCTGGATCGTGGCCCAAGTGGCGATGAAAAAAGAAACAGCCGCAGCGATGCACGCAAGCCATATCGGCACTCGCTGGAGTGCCGGCGGCGCGAGAACAAGTACAGCGGACCAGATTCCGAGGAGATAGATCGGAACAGTGCCGTACGTGTATCGAGACGGCGTCGTGTCTGAGTCACCTTTCGCTCCCGGCATTCCTTCACCTCGTATTCCTGAGGCAAAAGGTGCCAGCCACCAAATCTAGGCAATGCACGCTGCGCTCGTTGCCCATCATCCCCAGATTTGGTGGCTAGCACCTTTTTCCCTCCTCGACGAGACGATCGTCGTGTTTGCCTCCGAGTTCGGCAGGACGCCCGGCACGCAGGGCTCCGACGGCCGCGACCACCATCCCTTCGCGTTTTCGGTGTGGATGGCCGGCGGCGGCACCAAGGGGGGCACGGTCCACGGCGCCACCGACGAGCTTGGCTTCCACGCCGTCGAGGATCGCCATTACGTCACTGACATCCACGCCACCATTCTTAAATCTCTCGGCCTCGATTCCCGCAAGCTCGAGATCCCCGGCCGCAAGCGCCTCGCGATCGACCACGGCACGCCGATCGACGCGATCCTGAGGTGAGACGAGGGGGTCGGCCCGATCAACAGGGCTGCATGAAGAAAACCTTGGGGATCGCGCTGACCACCTCATCCATCAGCATTTGGTCGCAGCGACGTATTGGCCTCACCGGCAACCAAGGCGAGGAGGTCATTTTCCAGGGAATCCGATGGCAGTCGGGTCGCTCGCTCGAGGTCCTTCAAAGAACAATGTGTATTGCGATGGCGTTCCGGGCCACTCCTCCTCGAGTGCAAATCCCTCTAACTGGTCGAGATAGCCATTGGCAACGAAAAGGACAAACTCGGCACCTCGAACAAGCCCCGGAATGTCTCCGGCGACATGCGTAATCCGAATCTGTTGGTCGCCGGTCAGCGCGGGAGGCAAGGTCCGACTTGGTTTGAGCGTTGTCAAGAACCCGCAGCCGGTGGATTCCCGATCGATCACAGCGCACTTCGGCAGTTGGGCGCGAAGCTCAGCGAGGACGGAATGGTCACCTTCGAGCAGTTTCCGCAGCACATCATGCTCGAACGGAGTCAATCGGGTATCCGAGTCGTTCATCGCCAGGCACTCCCAACCCTGAAGACACCTCCAACAACGACGCCTCTGACAGTCACTTCAGTGCCGTAGATCGTTACCGCGCCCTCAAAGACTCCTGGCCGAATCTCCTTGAGCCCACCGACGCCGAAGGCCGCCTGCGCCCCGCGCTCCATCGCGTCGAATGCTGCGTCCTCCGATCCTGCTGAAGTGACCGTGTCTGCAAGGCGGTGTCGGTGGTTTCCGAAGATATGGTGGAGTTTATTGCGAGTCTCCTGATTGGCGACGCGTCGCGCCAGATCGACGGCATCATCCCCCTTGGTGATGAGCGAGGCAAAAGGTGCCAGCCACCAAATCTAGGCAATCCACGCTACGGTAGTTGCCCATCATCCCCAGATTTGGTGGCTGGCACCTTTTTTGCGCGAGACTTTTGCGACGCCCGTTTCTCAACCGGGCATCCCCCATCCGACAAGGACGACCAAGCCGTTCCTGTCCGGTTTCAGCCATGTCATGCATCGAGCGGGGTCGATCCGCATCGCGTCATCGAGCAACCCGAGAAGAATATCCGGGACCCAGCAGAGGAGACCGTGTGTCGTTCGCGATTCGTCGAACGAGACGATCCGCGCCCACGTGTCCCACCCCGGCATGCCGTCCTCGTCGAGAAAGCCCCGCGTGATCGCCGAGCACGCGCCGTCAAAGAGGGATGCGCTCCAGTTCACCAGCAGGAGTCTCCCACGGTCGGCACCGGCATCGGGCTCATGGCTGTTGTCATCCCCGATCGCTCTTCTTCGCTCACGGAGATCGTGCAGACGAGGGAGCATGGCCGGCGTGAATCGCGAATGGCACGATTCCGGAAAGACGCTGGTGGCGACCGCCTCCAACTCCTGGCTCCGGAACCGCGCCGTGTCGCCATCGGAGCGTTGTTGCATTCGGCAATAGGCCTTCAACGGTCGCAGGCAGGGTTCGATCTCCCCGACAGAAAGCGGACCGGACTCAAGCGTTTCAGTGTCGTAGATCCGCATCGGATGCCCTCGGCGGTGCCCTTCTGCCATGACCCATCAGTAGGGAAACGTGACTTCTGGAAATTCCTTAAGAATGGCTTGGATTGCCTCACGGCCCCCAGGCACCTGATCGATGAACTTCCAACGTAGTTGGTTCAATTGGAGTTGAAGTCCTTTCAGGAGCATGGCCGGCGTGAATCGCGAATGGCACGATTCCGGAAAGACGCTGGTGGC
>JBAWVV010000548.1:0-2822 GCA_037147115.1 Planctomycetia bacterium
TCGCATGCCGTCGCTCGAGGGTCGCCTTGGAAGCGCCGGCATTCTTTGGGCCTTGGCAGTCGTGGCTTTCGACGCTGCGGACGGGTCGTTTCTTCTGTCGATGCTCGCTTGCCCGTTCTGGTTGTTCGTGAGCCTCGCTCAGAGCCTCTGGCGGAAGCCGGGTTGGGGAGTGGCCCTCGGGCGTGCGGCCATCCCCGTGGCTGTGTTTGCGATTGCCCTGGCGAACGATTCCTTGCAGCGCCGCCTCGCCCTCGGGCGGGCGGAGCGTGTCGTCGCCGCGATCCGCGCTTTCCATGACGAGCACGGTCGATATCCGAGCGACTTACAGGAACTCGTGCCGAAGCAGTTGCTCTTCGTGCCGCGGCCGAAAGTCGCCATCGTGTTCAACGAGTTTTCGTATGCGGAAGGTGGAAGCGAGAGGGGCGCCCTGCTCTGGTGGAACGACGTGCCGCCCCACGGCAAACGCTCGTATCACTTCGACGAGGCACGGTGGTCGTTGACCGACTAGGCTGTTGCCAGCCGGGGGGGAACGTTCCTGCAGGTGCCTCGATGAACTGGCTCGTGGTCCAAATCGCCAGCGGTCGGGTTTTCTTTGTGGCCGTGGCCCTGCTGGTCGCGGCTGTCGGGCTTCGCTCAAGCGTCGCACCGCGGCTGCGGCGTGGTGCGACGTGGTGTCTCCTGGTGGGGCTGATTGGCCTGTCGGTGTCGGCCGCGCCGCTGCCGACCTGGGCCTACGCCGTCATCCTGCTCTCGATCGCCGTGGGGTGGTGGGCGAGTCGGTTCGGCGCGAATGCCGCGACGGCCACCGCCACGAGTGCCCTCGCTCTCCTCGGAGTCGGGCTCCACGAAGCCCGTTACCAAGTCATGCCGGTGCTCACGGCAGTCCACGACCGGCGGATCGCCGTGATCGGTGACTCCATCACGGCCGGGCATGGCGAGAGTGATCTGACCCAAAAGTGGCCTGCCATTCTCCGCGACCGGCACGGAATGGCGGTGGAGGATTTTTCGAAGGCGGGGGCAACCGCGGCGTCCGCAGCGAAGGGGCTCGAGCAGGTGTCGATCGCTGCGCCCGTTGTCATCGTGGAGATCGGCGGAAATGATTTCCTTGGGGGAGGTTCTGTCGCAGCCTTCGAAGCGGGGCTCGATGCGCTTCTGAAAGCAGTGTGCCAGCCAGGGAGGCAGGTGGCCATGTTCGAGCTGCCGATTCCGCCTCTCTATGAAGGCTTCGGGAGGGTTCAGCGAGATCTTGCCTCGCGCCATGGCGTGGTCCTGATCCCCAAGAGAATCCTCCTTTCGGTCATCGCAGCCGCCGACGCCACCGTCGATTCGCTCCACCTCACTCAGCAGGGGCATGACGAAATGGCGGATGTCGTGTGGACGCTCTTGGCGCCGGCGATGCCCGAGGCATCCGGGCCGGCCGGGCCAGGGGATGGAACCGGCGGCGCGGGCGGGTAGGCTCTCCGAGGGGCGAAGCTTCCGTGGGCTTCCGCGATTGGGTCGGCACTTTGGGCGGCAAAGACCGCCTTCACATCATGTCAAGTCATTTGTCATCCATTGGCTTTTCCGTCAACGATCAAGCCGACTTGAGCGCGCTCGTGGGCCGTATCGGCCCGCTGGCGACATCCATCGAAGCGGACCACGGCGTGTATTGGCGATGGTCGTCGGAGTGTGGGGCAGAAATGTGGCTCCAAACGAACAACGACGACGAGCTCGTCGGAATGACGCCGTTCTTCGCCGGCGGCGGTCGGATTCGTGTTCGACTCACTGCTCGCGTCGCACGGCCTGACGATACGCCGCTGGAAGGGGCATTCCACGGATGGGCAGACCCGGATGAGGGCGACATGGACTCCGGCGCCTACCCGTTTGTTTTCGACGCGATTGACTCCGACCGATACGCAAGCGTCGCCTTGCCGCAGATCGTTGATGTCCAGATTGCCGCCTTTGCCCACGAGATCTCGGTGCATTCATCACTTGAGGCGTACAACGAATCCCAGACCGGCGAGCTGAAGTTTGCGTCCCGGTCGTTCATCCCGTCCGGTCTGTTCAAGCCCGACGGCGAATCAGCGGGGCCGCCGACCTCGACGGCGATCTTCACTGGCCATGTCGTCGCCACGGAAGTGAAGAAGAACAGCCTGTCAGGCGAGCCGTATTATTGGGCACTTGTCGACACGCTTGGCGGCTCGTTCGACGTCGTCATCGATCCAGAGTTGTGTGAAGCACCGCCAGTCATCGGTGGTGTCCTTTCAGGCTCGTTTTGGCTCTGCGGACGATGCATCTTCTGATCCATTGGGCGTCCTCTTCGACGATGCCGGGCATTCCCAGGACGAGTTTCGCGAAATCATCGTCGGGCACTCGTCGCTCGGGCGACGGTTGTTGGTCGCGTTCATGGAACGCGATTGGATCATCAGCGCCAGGAAAGCAACTCGACGGGAGCGAGCCGACGATGAAGAAGCCACGGGCCCGTAAACCTGCGGCAAAGCCGGCCGACGAACTTAGCGTTAAATATCGTTTTGACGCTTTCGAAGCAAAACCGAACCGATTCGCCTCGCAGGTCGATCAAACGCGGCTGGTCGAGCCACTTTCGCCAGGGCGGTCCGAATCCCCTCGACCGATGTCGGCCTGCCTATCGACGGGAGATGAAGCATGCTGGTGCCTGGGCTGCTCGTGCTCTTTCTCGGAGCGGTTTATGTCCTTGTTCCGTATGCGTGTGAGCCACGTTTGAAGGGACGTTCCAACAGCTTGGCGTTGCCTTACGTGCCTGTCGCCCTTTTGCTTGCGTCGATGACGGCGCGAGGGATTTGGACGAGTTCGTTTTGGATGAT
>JBAWVV010000549.1:0-2810 GCA_037147115.1 Planctomycetia bacterium
CCTTTGAGGGGCGGGAAGGGGGAAGCCGTGGCGGACGGGCCGCCGGGGCCTACATCGTCGAAGCGCTCCGCGCGGCGGGAATCCAGCCGGCTGGGGACGACGGGACCTACTTCCAGCGTTTCGGCGCGATGCGGAACATCCTCGCCCTTGTGCCGGGGAGTGATCCGGCCGGCGAACGGGAGCTCGTCGTGGTGGGGGCCCACTACGACCATGTCGGCTACGGGACCGCCGCCAACAGCTACGGCCCGACGGGGCTCATCCATAACGGCGCCGACGACAACGCCTCGGGGGTGGCCGGGGTGCTGGAGATCGCCCAGGTGCTCGGGAGCATGCCGGTGAAACCGCGTCGCCCGATCCTCGTGGCGTTTTGGGACGGCGAGGAGAAGGGGCTGCTTGGGTCGTGGCACTTCATGCGTGTCCGGCCGAAGCCGCTCCGCGACCAGCGGCCCGTGTTCGCGGTCAATCTCGACATGATCGGCCGGTTGCGGGGGGATCGAGTCGAGGTCTACGGTGCCAGGACGATGACCGGCCTGCGGAGGATGCTCGTCGAGGCGAACCGGGAGACGGGGCTGGAGCTCGTCCTTGACTGGGACATCGTCGATGATTCCGACCACTTCCCGTTCATCGAGTCGCGCGTTGCCACGGTCATGCTCCACACCGGGCTCCATGACGAATACCACCGCCCCAGCGACGACGTGCAGTTGGTCGACGCGGCGGGCGTCGAGAGGGTGGCGCGACTGGCCCTGGAGGTGGTCACCACCGTGGCTGACGCGCCGGCTGCGATCCCCCCCTTCCGCGACGCCAGTCGGCGCGAGAAAAATGCCCATCGCGACGCGCTCGAGCGTGTTCTCCCGCTGCCGCCGGGATCGCCCCGGGGCCGATGGGGGATGAGCACCCGAGCCGATGCCGGCGATCCCCAGGCCCCGGTGGTTGTCCGCGTCGTGCCTGACTCGCCCCTCGATCAAGCCGGCCTGCGCTGCGGAGACCGGATTCTCGCCATCGACGGCGAGCCGGTCGGGAATCAGGAGACGATGCTCCGGCGGATGGCGGCGGCGGGCGAGGCTCCGATGCTCGAGGTCGACCGCGCCGGGCGCTGGATCGCCCTCCAGGTCGTCGGCGGCGGGGCACCGTCGGCCGCAGCGGAGCCGGGCCCGACCCGATGACGGGCCCTAGCTGCTAGCCGCCCGGGCGGGAACGAGATCGGAGAAATCCCCCGGAAACGTCGGAAACCGAAGGACGGGGAGGGCACGAATAGGGCCCGGGGGAAAAAAAAGACCCTGGAGACGCAGTCGGCGTCGACAGGGTCGTGTATCGCTGTTGAGGCGAAGCGTCGTGCGCCACCCGGTGGTGGCGGCATCACGGGGAGCGGGCTTCAGTCGTCGCCGTCCTCTTCCTCTTCCTCCTCCTCGTCGTCATCCTCCCACTCCTCGTCGTCATCCTCCCAATCTTCGTCGTCGTCCCCCTCCTCGTCCTCCTCGTCTTCTTCCTCTTCGTCGTCCTCTTCGTCGTCCTCTTCCTCCTCATCCTCGTCTTCGTCTTCGTCCTCGACCTCTTCCCAGTCGTCATCCTCGAGATCGTCCTCATCCTCCTCCTCGTCGTCTTCGTCATCTTCCTCGAGGTCGTCCTCCTCCTCATCCTCATCTTCGTCCTTGGCGACGAGTGGCGACGGGGTTCGGCTGCCGGCAGTCTCGAAGAGCTCCTCTGCGGCGAGCAAATCGGGAAGTTCATCCCAGCAAAAAACGTCAGAGTTCAACACGCTTCGGGATCCCCTGGGCCTCGCAACGCTGGTCACTGAAAAACCTCCCTCAAGTCTGTTCACCGGCCCTGCGACGGACGGTGAACGGTCAGACGGTAACGATCCACGTTGAGTTGTCGGTGTTGGTGCCATGATTCGGTAACTGTCCGTAGGTGCGAATCCTCGATGTTTCCCGGAATAGCGCCGTCCGGGTAACGGCGTCTGTGCGGGGATGTCTCCGGTCAGACGTCCGTGTATCGGCAGAATCCTCCGCACAATTCTGTACCCGATCGTGCGGAATGATCCAACCTTCGGAAAAAAAAACGTCAACCTAGCCGGGGCGGCACCTCTGCCTCAGCCCGTTGGGATGGGAAAGTGTGGCCGCAGACTCGGCCGAGTGCAAGCGGTCCGATGGGGATGAAAGTGATGCCAGTCCGCCCGGACGAGGGGGATGTTCATGCGGCCGGACCCGCGGTTTCCCCTCCGCCGTTCCCTCCTTCCGCCACCGCTGCCGGCATCTCGATCGGGCCGATGGCGGGGAGATCCTCGATCCGGGAGAGGCCAAAGGCTCGAAGAAACCGCTTCGAGGTCTGATAAACGTTCGGACGACCGATTTCCTCGGTCCTCCCGCCGACGGCGATCAGATCCCTTTCCATCAGCTGCCGGAGCATTTCCTCGCAACCGACCCCGCGGATCGATTCGATCTCGGCCCGGGTGACCGGTTGCCGGTAGGCAACGATTGCCAGCGTCTCGAGAGCGGCGGCAGAAAGACGGTTTTCGGCCGGGGTCGTCAGGAGCCGGCGCACCCAGGGCCCGAACGGCGTCCGCGTCAGCAGTTGGAATCCCCCGGCGATCGGCTCGACCCGGATCGCGCTGCCGCTGGCATCCTGGAGCGCTGCCAATTCCCGCAGCAGGGCCCGGGCGCGGGTTCCGTCGGACAACCGGGCAAGCTTCGCCAGCCGGCGGGTGGAGAGGGGTTCCCGAGCGGTGAACAGCGCTGCCTCGAGCCGCGCCAGTTCGTCCGAGCGGGCGTGGGGCCCGGGTTCGGCCATGGCCCGGGGGGCGGGATCGACGG
>JBAWVV010000550.1:0-2783 GCA_037147115.1 Planctomycetia bacterium
ACACCGCACCGGGCCGTCAGGCCACCGGCGATCCACCGACCCGCACCGCAAACACCCCCGGCCATCCGGCTGCATCGAGTCTGGCGGCAATGGCCCGGGCTTCGCGGTCGGTGCGAGTGATTGCGAAGCAGGCGCTGCCGCTGCCGGTGAGCATCGGTCGCACGGCCCCGGCCGCGCTCAAGGCGGCGAGGAGGCGGTCGATGTCGGCAGAGAGCGATCGGGCCGCAGCCTCGAGGCCGTTGTGCATCAGTTCGCCGGCGGCGCGGAGATCCCCCCGGGCAAGCGCCGTGACGAGCCTGGCGGTCTCGCCGGCTCTGGTTTGATCAGGAACACAGCGACCATAGACGGCGGGGGTCGAGAGCCCGGCCGCGGGGCAGGCGATGACGGCATGCAGCGGCGGCAGGCCGGCCACCGGCTCGATCCGCTCACCGCGGCCGGCTGCGATCGCCGGGATGCCGGCGAAGAACCAGGGGACATCGCTGCCGATACCCGCGCCGATTTCCGCGAGGCGGGCCGTCGGCCAGTCGAGCCCCCAGACGACCGCCGCCGCGCGAAGCATCGCGGCGGCATCACTCGAGCCGCCACCGAGGCCGGCGCCCGAGGGGACTTCCTTGGTCAGTTCGACGTTGAGGCCGCGCTCGATCCCCGCCACCTCGGCGAGGCGGCGCGCCGCGCGGACGACGAGATTCGAATCATCCGCCGGCACATCGCGGCAGAGCACCGCACCGGCAGGCTGGGCGAGCCGGCCACCGAAGCGGACGCGCAAGCGCACCCCGGGGGTGTCGACAGCCCGGACGACGAGCCGGTCGGCGAGCGACACCGGCACCATGAGCGATTCGATCTCGTGAAAGCCGTCGGATCGACGGGCGAGGATCGCCAGGGAGAGATTGAGCTTGGCCGGGGCGGCGATCGCGACCGCGTCGGGATCATCGGGAAGGACGGCCATGCCCGCCGGGAGGACGCGCGTCGCTGCGGTGGTTGGCGCCATGGAACACGTCCCCGACGGGCTCTACCCCCGCTCTGAATACACTCTCCCTAACCTGCGGAAAAGCTACCCACCCACCCCCGGACGGGTCAACCTCACGAGGGGTTTTCAGGCCATCCGGGGCCCCGGGATGGAAGGGAAGAGGGCGCTCTGCCCTAGCGAGGGGGGCAAGCCAGACCGGGCCGATGGATTGACCATGGGGACGAATGGCCGGTGGGGCGGGAGCGGCGAGGTTGCTCCGCCGCGGGCTCGATCAGCGCCAGCCCGACACGAACAAGACCGTCAAAAGGGCGAGCATGACACCGATCGTCACCAGTGCCGCCAGGAGCAGGGCGATGCTCCGGCCGGCCAGCAGATCGTCCTGGATCATCTCCGTGCGCTCCGCCCGATCGAACGAAGCATTCCAGACCGGGAATGTCTTGTCGTCATAGACCCACTTGGTGCGTTCTTCGTGGCGGCGCTCGTTCATGGCGGAACCCTGGACGTCGGCGGGGGTTATGCTTGCGGACCCAGAAAGGTCCTATGAACTTTACCCCGTCGCTGGTGGCGGCACCAGAGGATCGTCCACTAGGCTCCCCCGCTTCCCCATCGGGCGACGGCGGCCCCGCCAACAGTCCTTCTTTCCTCCGCTCGACCCCCCCTCGCGATGGTCCCCTTCCCCGGGGCACGGTTCCTCCCATGCAGCACCATCTCCTCGACCCGGAATCCCCCCTCCTTTCCAGGCTGGCCGAGCTCGGCCAACCGGCCTGGCGGGCGAAGGCGGTGCGGCGCTGGCTGTACGGGAGCCGGGCGTCGTCTTTCGCCGACATGACCGACCTCCCCAAGACCCTGCGCGAGGCCCTCGAGGCCGAGTTCACTCTCTGGACGACAACCATCGCCACCCACTCGCAGGCGGAGGATGGCACCGAGAAGCTCTTGCTCGAGCTCCACGATCGGCAGCGGATCGAATGCGTCATGCTCCGTGACGGCGAGCGGCGCACGGTCTGCATCAGCTCGCAGGTCGGCTGTGCGATGGGGTGCGTGTTCTGCGCCAGCGGCATCGACGGCGTTGTCCGCAATCTCACCACCGGCGAGATCCTCGAACAGCTTCTGCGGCTGGCCCGTCTCCTCCCCGCCACCGAGCGGATCAGCCACATCGTGGTGATGGGGATGGGAGAACCGCTGGCAAACCTCGACCGCCTCCTCCCGGCGCTGGCCGTTGCGCAAGATCCGGAGGGGATGGGGATCTCGCAGCGGCGGATCACGATCTCGACGGTCGGCCTGCCGGCGGGGATGGAGCGGCTGGTCGCCGAGAACCCCGGCTACCATCTCGCCGTCTCGCTCCACGCTGCGGCCGACGACCTGCGGACGAAGCTCGTGCCGGTGAACAAATCGATCGGCTTGGCCGCGGTGATGGATGCGGCCGACCGCTACTGGGAGGCCTCGGGGCGGCGACTGACGTTCGAGTATGTCCTTCTCGGCGGCATCAACGATTCCCAACTCCAAGCCCGCGAGCTCGTCCGTCTCCTCGGCGGCCGGGCGGCGCTGGTCAACATCATCCCCTACAACTCGGTGGCGGGGCTTCCGTACCGCGAGCCGTCGCAAGGATCGCGCGAGCGGTTCCTCGACGTGTTGCGCGAGGCGGGGGTGAATGTCCAGGTGCGGCGGCGGAAGGGAGCGCGGATCGACGCCGCCTGCGGGCAACTCCGCCGCATCGCCGCAGGTACGAAGCCGTCGCCATCCGGCGACGAGGCCAGCGACCAAGCCGCGGCCGGTTCGATCGATTCACCGATGGCGATCGAGCCCTTGGCCCCCGGCG
>JBAWVV010000551.1:0-2782 GCA_037147115.1 Planctomycetia bacterium
CCGACGGGCCGCCTCCCGGGCCGCCTGGACGGCGGGGAGCAGGAGCCCCACAAGGCTGCCGATGATGGCGATGACGACGAGGAGTTCGACGAGCGTGAAACCGGGATTCTTACGGCTCATGATCGGATTCCGGGGAGGATGGGGCGGCGTGGGGAGCAGGGAGTCGCGGAGGAGTGAATCGACCCGTGGACCGAACGCGTGTCGTCCATCGGCTCGCTTCCCTGATCCATCTATATCCGCGCCAAGCGAGGCCGCCGTGAGAAAACGATTCGGATTGTGCAAGCCTGCGAAAGGGTCCAAACCTGCCCGCGCCATCCGTTGATCGGGGCGGATCAGAGGAGTGCGCTGGCGATATTTGCCAGTTCGGAACGCTCGCCCTTTTCCAGAGCGATGTGGGAGTAGATCGGCTGCCCGACCATCCGGCTGATGAGGTAGCTCAAGCCATTGGAGAGGGCATCGAGATAGGGCTGGTCGATCTGGGCCACGTCACCTGTGAACACGATCTTCGTTCCCTCCCCCGCCCGCGTGATGATCGTCTTCACCTCGTGGGGGGTGAGATTCTGGGCCTCGTCGACGATGAAAAACATTCTTTGCAGGCTGCGGCCACGGATATAGGCCAGCGGCGTGATCACGAGCTTCTCCGATTCCCGCATGTCATTGATCCGCTGGGCCGCTTGGGTCTCCTCGCCGCACTGGTGGCGGATGACGGTGAGGTTGTCGTAGAGGGGCTGCATGTAGGGATCGAGTTTGTCGGCGATGTCTCCGGGGAGGAATCCGAGGTCACGGTTGGAGAGGGGCACCACCGGCCTGGCGAGCATGATCTGCCGGTAGCGCTGCCGGCACTCGAGCGCTGCGGCCAACGCCAGGAGAGTTTTTCCTGTGCCGGCGGTGCCGGTGATCGTCACGAGCTTCACGGTGTCGTCCATCAGGGCGCGGAGCGCGAACGACTGCTCGGCGTTGCGTGGGGTGATCCCGTAGCACGACTGCTTCTCGATCCGCACGAAGGCTGCGGCATCGTGCCGGTAGCAGGCGATCGCCGATTTGTTGCCGTTGCGGAGGACGAAATTTTCGTTCGGAAGCGGGGCCTCGACGGCTGGCAGGTCAGCCGCCAGAAGCGATCCCGATGGCCCGTAGAGACCGTCGATCGATACGCTGGCGATCCCCTCGACGATCCGTTTTCCGGTGTAGAGCGTGTCGAAACCGCGGACCTTGTCGGAGGTGTAGTCTTGCGCGCGGATCCCGATCGACTTCGCCTTCATCCGCAGATTCGTATCCTTGGAGACGAGGATCACCTGCCGGCCCGGGGCCTCCCGTTGGATGGCGAGTGTCGTCCGCAGGATGCGGTGGTCGGCGGTGTCCTGGAGAAACGTATCGTCGAGGCTGACACTGGAGCGGGTGCCGAGGACCACCCGGATTGCCCCCAGCCCTTCGCCGAGCGGGCTCCCCTGCGGCGAAAGCACGTCTCCGGTGAGGGCGTCAAGGCAGCGGAGAAACTCGCGCGCCTGGAAGTGGATGTCTTCGTTGCCCCGCTTGAATTGGTCGAGCTCCTCGAGCACGGTGATCGGAATTGCGACGTCGTTTTCCTCGAATTTCCGAATGCAGCGGCAGTCGTGGAGGATGACGTTGGTGTCGAGGACGAAGAGTTTGGAGGTCAGCATCGCATCCTTGCGTTGGTGAAAAGAGATTTCGCGGGCCTGCTTTCGGGCAAGGCGCGGCGAGATGCCGGGGCGTGAGGCGGTTCGTTCGGCGCCGCTTCGGTCGAAAGGGGGAGAGATGGGTTGAAGGAGCCCTATTCGACGATGAGATGAGGGCGGTTTTCCGGTTCGGCCTGCTCGACACCGAAATAGGTCGCGGCCACGTCGGTGGCTCCGGGGACCACGAGCAAGCGAAGCCGGCCCCCGTCTTCCAAGAGCCGATCGAGAACGGCCTCCGCTTCTTCGTCGAGGTCGAGCTCAAAGCGGTCTTTCCGGCCGGTCGCTTCGATCGCGAAGCTCGCCTCACCGCAGGGAATGCAGCGGGTGAGGCCGTCGCCCAAGGCCGTGTCTCCCTCGGTGGCGAACTTCAAAGGCGTGATGTCTTCGTCGGGATCGCGGGGCATAAAAAACAGGAGTCGCCCGGGCTTGGCGAATGGAGGAATGCTCTGCGTGAGGACGAGGGTGAGCTTCCGCGACGTTCCGGCCACCTTCGGCGCGCCCGGTTCGATATCGAAATCGAGCAGCCCGAACGAGGCAAACTTCGAATCGCCCCGGCTGGAAAGACCCTGGACGTTGAAATAACGCCCCGGTGCCTCCCCCTTCCGCGGCCCGCCGACGGTGATCATCACACTGCGGGAGGATGCGACCGCAGTCTCGAGGGCACGAGCATCCGTTTCGGTTTGGGCCACCAGCAGGCTGCAGAGCAGCGCGGCGGCCACCGGAAGAGACCAAGCGAACACGAGCTTTGTGACGGTGGTCGGTTCCATGCGTTCTGCCTCCATGGCAATTGATCCACCGGCGTTTGGCTGGCAGGCCCCGCCGACTGGAAATGATATTTGAGCGGGATGAGAAATTGATGAACCCGCGGAGGAGCTACGCGGTGGAGATGGGGAATCGTGTCGAACGCCGTTGCTTCCTGGGCCCATCCTCAGAGGTAGAAAACGGCCCACACACGGAGAACTCATGTTTTTTAGCACGGTGAAAGGTGGATAAAGCAAAAACTCTTGCGGAGGTTTCTTTCACGGTCGCTGACTCGTCGCGAAGGCTCGAAAATCCGTCGCCCCGCTGCCAGGTCCCAATTCACGCTA
>JBAWVV010000552.1:0-2779 GCA_037147115.1 Planctomycetia bacterium
CTCCCATGCCAGTCGGGATTTTTCCCCCGTCTTCGCGGAGAAGTTTCAGCCACACATCGCTGCCCCATTCCATCCGATCAACTTTGCCGCCAGGGAGACTGTATCGACATGAACCATGCATCCATCGAGATCGTCCTGGGCTTCCTCGTGGAACAGGTTGACGTTCCACGCTCCTATTACGAGAAGGCGGCCGATCGCTACCATTCTCTCGCCGAATGGCTCCATCGGGGCGATTCAACGGTTGGGGGCCTTTCCCCGGAGGTGTATCTCCAGGGGTCATTCCGGTATGGCACGGTCATCAGGCCGCTGGTCGCGTCGGAGGCCTATGACCTCGACCTCGTGTGCCAGGTCGATCTCTCGAAAGTCGAAGTCACCCAGAAGCAGGTCAAGGAGCTGCTGGGCGAGGAGATTAAAGCCTATGCCAGCGCGCATTCCTTCAAGCAACCGACCGAGCCCAAGCATCGCTGTTGGCGACTCGAGTACGCCGATGACCTTGCGTTTCATCTCGATATTCTCCCTTGCATTTCCGAAGACAGGGCTACCGTTCAGGGGCTGATAGAACAGGAAGTGCCTCCCGCCCACGCCGCCCAAGCCGCACACGCCGCCCAAGCCGTGGCGATCACCGACAGGCGTCACCGCAGCTACGACGATCTAAGCTTGGATTGGCCCAGCAGCAACCCTCGCGGGTTTGCCGACTGGTTTGAAAGTCGGCTCCGGCCGTATGCCGGACAACGAATCGAAAGCCTTGTTGAGAGTCGGGCTTATGCTTCGATCGACAAGGTTCCCTCCTACGAGTGGACCACCATTCTTCAACGGTGCATTCAGATCCTGAAACGTCATCGCGACGTGATGTTCCAGGAGTCCCCGAAGTTAAAGCCAATCTCGATGATCATCACGACGCTCGCCACGTTGAGCTACCAGGGCGAGCCAACCTTGCACCAGGTACTGACGGGCATCGCAGAGCGAATGTCGAGTCACATTCGCCCGACGCATCCTCGTGTCCCCAACCCGCTGAACCACGCCGAGGACTTTGCCGAGCGTTGGGCTGCTGATGAGGATCTCGAAGAAAACTTTGTGGTCTGGCATCGGAAGCTGAAGGCGGACCTTGCGAATCTCCACGAGCGTATTGCCGGCGTGCAGCAAGCTGTCGACTTCATGAGCGAAAAGTTTGGAGTCAGTCTGACGGCCGACATGCAGGAGCGACTCAAAGGGGGAATCGGGAGCGCGCTCGGTGCCGGCAGGGCGGCCGTTCCATTGGTCCACATCGCCGCTGCCCCCAAACCGTGGCGGGGCCATGAATGATTCAGTGGAGGATCGATTCAGCCGATGGGAACTCGACAGAATCCTGCGGATCTATCCAGGGTTGAGCCTCCGGCCCATCGTGAAGGGGGAGATTCGACTTGCAGGCAGGCTCGTGTTCGAAGCCGATGCCGACGGCCTGCCGCGGATCGAAGACGCCTACGAAGTGGAGATCACAGTCCCGCCTGGTTTCCCCCGTGATTTGCCAGCGGTGAAGGAGACGGCCGGTCGAATCCCCAGGAGCTTTCACACGAACGGCGACGGGAGTCTCTGTTTGGGTTCGCCGCTGAGGCTACAGCTGGAGCTTTGCCGCCAGCCAACGCTGATCGGGTTCCTGGAGAGATGCGTCATCCCCTATCTCTATGGGTTCTCATATCGGGAGAACTTCGGCACGCTTCCCTTCGGGGAGCTCGACCATGGCAGCAAGGGGCTACAACAGGACTTCGCCGATCTCTTCGGAGTGGAGAGCCAGATCGTAGCGATAGCGATGGTGACGTCCGCGAGCATGAAGAAGCGGGACGCCAACAAACGCCCCTGCCCCTGCGGGAGCGGCAGGCGGCTCGGGAAATGCCATAATCGAAGGATCAACGGGATGAGGAAGCAGTTAGGGCGAACCTGGTTTAGGGAGCAGTGCCTTGTGCTGGCAGGAAAATGAAGTTGCAGCCGTCGGCGATGACGCGATCAGGGAGACAGGTTCGATGAAAAAGATGCTCAGTGACGTCGCCAACTTTCGCACCGGCTATCTGTTCCGCGGGAAGGTGAAGCCTGACCCGGCGGGGGGTGTCCGCGTCGTGCAGATCAAGGACATCGACGCCGACCAAAAGATCCGCGTGGGTGATCTCACGCCCGTCAATCTCGATCGACCGGATCCGTACATGACGCGCTCGGGCGACGTGCTGTTTCTCAATCGAGGCCATCGGCTCTATCCGGTCGTCGTGCCCGACGTTGCGGCCAACACAATCGCTACCGGGTATTTCTTCATCCTGCGGCCGAATCCTAGCCTCATCGTGCCGGAATACCTCGCCTTGGCGCTGAACCAGCCTGAGTTTCAGGATTCGCTGCGGCCCTATCTTCGGGGCAGTCACATCCCGATGGTATCTCGCACCGACGTCGAAGGATTGCGAATCGAGGTGCCACCGCTCGACGTTCAGCGGCGGATACTCATGCTCAACAACCTACTCGAAGATGAACGCCGCCTCTCCGCGGCGATCTATGAGAGGCGTCGCCAGCTCGTGCAGGCCGTCTCGCGCACACTCATGCAAGCCCCCGTCACCGAAAGGACCGAATGACATGGCAACAGATTTCAACCAAGACGAGATCAACGCGATCGTCTGGAAGGCGTGCGATACTTTTCGGGGGGCCGTCGATCCATCCGAATATAAAAACTATATCCTCACGATGCTTTTTCTGAAGTACTTGTCTGACCTCTGGAAAGACAAGCAGAAGGAGCTTGCCGAGAAGTTCAAGGGGGATAAAGAGC
>JBAWVV010000553.1:0-2778 GCA_037147115.1 Planctomycetia bacterium
CCCGAGCGGCTCGCGGACGTCGGCTGGGCCGTCCTCGTCCACGAGCGCTGACTGCTCACACCTCGGGCAATTCAAATCCCTTGCGGCGCTCGCGGACGAGCAGCGCATCGGCAGCGGTGTCACCCACGAACGTCTCGGCGGCGGGATCCCAGCGGAGCGGACGGCCGACCGCCCTGGCAATGTTTGCCAGATGGCAGACCGTCACCGACCGGTGCCCGATCTCGACATCGGCCACCGGCTTCTCCCGGGTCTTGATGCAATCCAACCAGTTCTGCAGATGGTGGCGGGCCTGCCAGAGGGCGAGGGCATCGGACCACTTCCGCTCCTCCTCGACGACGTCGACCGCCTCGAGAAGCTTTTGGGCGATCTCGGGAGGATTGCTCGTCACCTTGTTGCGGTTGATCTCGAGCTTCCCCTTCTCCCCGACGAACACCGCTCCACCCATCGGCCCAGATTCGAGGATGAACTTCAGCTCGAGGCCGTCGGCGTAGGTCATCACCACCTGGCCGTTGGGGCCGGCGGTGACGGGCGTGATCGCCACCGGGCCGGTTCCATCGGCGCCGAGGGCCCACTGGATCTGATCGACGCCATGGGCTCCCCAGTTGGTCATCTCGCCACCGGCGAAGTCACGCCATCCCATCCACCCCATCCACTGGCCGTTATAGGGCCGGTCGGCGGCTTGATTGAGCCAGGCATTCCAGTCGAGGCCGGTAGGAATCGGCTCCTCTGCCGGGAGCGGCGCCGGCGTCGGAGAGGAGCTGCCGTAGTTCACGGCGCGGACCTCGAGGAGCTTTCCGAGCCCCCCGTTGCGGACAAACTCGCACGCCAGGCGGTTGATCTCCATCGAGCGCTGCTGCGTCCCCACCTGGACAACGCGGTCGTGCCGCCGGGCCGCCTTGACCAGCGCTCGCCCCTCCGCCACGTAGAGCGTGAGCGGCTTCTCGGCGTAGACATCCTTCCCCGCCTGGCAGGCATGGATGCAGGGAAGCACACGCTGAAACTCCCCCGTTCCCACGATCACCGCATCGATGTCGGCGCGGTCGAGGATCCGCCGGTAGTCGACGTACACCGGCCACGAGCCCCCCTTCTTCTCGCGGAAGGCGTGCGCCCGCGGCACATTCACATCGCACAGTGCCACGATGTCGGCCCCCTCAGGCAATTGCTCGAGGAGGAGCGAGGCGCGCCCGCCGACGCCGATGGCGCCGACGCGCACCTTTTCATTGGGCCCCGGGGCCGATCGCCCCACGCGCGGGAGGAGGGCGACGCCCGCCGCAGCACCCGCCCCGAGGAGCAGGGTCCGCCGATCAACGCCGAGCCGCGGTGCATTCCGACTCATTTTGCCCCCTCCTGGATGAACACGAAGCCACCCTTTTTGTTCCCGATCACGATGTCGGGGCGCTTGTCGCCATTGAGATCGCCGACGGCCAGTTGCGTTCCCACGCCGGAGGCGTCGTCGATCTTGTGCGCCGTCCAGGAAACCTTCTTGTCGGCGTCACGGTGGAGCTTGAACCAGCAGAGATGCGGGCTGCCGGCCGGATCGGGATCCCCCTGCGGCCCGTGGGCCCAGAACCGCTTGCCGGTGACGAGGTCCTTGAGGCCGTCGCCATCGATGTCGACGAGCCCCACTGAATGGAGCTGCGAAAACTGCACGCCGTCGAGCGTTTCCTCCGCTTTGTCGGAAAGGATGCGGTGCTCGACGAAGTCGATCGCGCCGTCCTTCTTCACGTTCTCGAACCACGACAGGCCGTAGCCATGGCCAGCGAGGCTCGTGATCACGTCGTGGTCGCCGTCGCCGTCGACGTCGTAGGTGTGCATCTGACCGCCGCCGGTACCGAAGGCGAACGGGTGCTTCGTCCAGGCAGGGGGCGTGCTGCCGGCAGCCACCGGTGCCGGCTGCTCCCACCATCCACCGGCCATGAGGAGATCGGCTCGGCCGTCGCCGTTGACGTCGCCGACGCCGAGGCCGTGCTGATACTGCCCCCAATTCTCCTTTTCGGAGCAGGGGGTGAAGGTCCAGCGCTCGGTGGCGGTCTTGTCGGATGGGGTCGCGAAACCGAGCACACCGCCGGTGTGGAAGACGAGTTCGGCCTTGCCGTCACCGGTGACATCGAGGAAGTCGGGAGCCTCGTTGTCGACCACCGGGTGGACAAGATGCTTCCCCCAGCCCCCCTGTGACGCCTTCACGGTGGCGGTGTCCTTGCCCGGATTGCGGAACCAGGCCACCTCCTTCCCCGGCCATTCGTTGACGAGGACATCGAGCCAGCCGTCGCCATCGACGTCGCCGACGCCGGTCATGAAGTTGTTGGAGTATTGGTTGGGGTCGAAGTCCTTGGCGGGGTAGATCTCGTGCCGCGTCTTGAACTCGGGCCCGGCATACCAGTAGGGGCCATAGACGGCGTCGCCATGGCCATCCTTGTCGATGTCGCCGACGCCGGCGGCCTCGGCGTGGAACTTTTCGGTCAGAACCACCTTGCGGAACGTCGGCGGCGTTGCCAAAGCAGGGCTAGGAACGAAAGACAAGCACAACGAGCCAAACCCCAAAAGCCCAGCGAACAAAAAACATCGATTCATAAGTTCCCCCTTTTTTTTCGACTATTTATTCTAGGTGGACACTCGCAAGAGCCCCCCTGCCATTCACTAAGCTGACACAAGGCATGAATTGCAACGATCCACAATCGGTCGCCTTAGAAAGGAACCGATCCGCCAAAATGCCCCGGCGATCATTTCCAACCCGGTCGCCGGAACAACGGATTCTCGTGGATCAGTATACTGAAGCTG
>JBAWVV010000554.1:0-2775 GCA_037147115.1 Planctomycetia bacterium
CCCCCCGACTGTCCCCCCATCCCCACCGCGCAGGTCTTGCAGGCGTTCTTCGAGCGCATCGCCTGCCAGAGCTTCCACAAGCCCCCCGCCTCACGCGACTTCTTCAACGTGTAGAGGATCGCCCGCCAGCCACCACCCGTCTTCACCCTGCCCATGTTCAGTTTCCTACGGTGTGCAAGCGTCAGCGTAAAGTCGGGCCGTCGATCGCGGCCGGGCAACCACACGCCAGAAGTGCTTCAGTGTCCTGCGGTCTGTCAACGTTTCATTCCGAGCTTTCGACAGCTCACGACGATCACTTCCGAGCCGGCAGCACCTGGATCTCGACCCGGCGGAACTCGATCGGATGGCTCTCCGACTGGAGCGAGATCGTACCCCCGTCGAGGAGGAGTTTGCCGTCACGCTGCGCGATCAGCCCCTTGGAATGCGGGTCATTGGGATCGAGCTGCGCCCCTTCGTATTCGAGCACCGGCTCCCCGTTGACCAGATGCCGGATGACCTTGTCGCCATCGACCTCCACCTCCACCGCCACCCACTGGTCGCCCCGGTAGGTCTGCGACTTCGACGTCGTGCAGTGGGGGGTGAAGAGCTTGCCGCTCATGACGACGTTCGTGCCGGGGGTGCAGAGGTTCGCCGTCGTCCGCTCCCCCTCGGGGGCCCCTCCCAGAAACTGGACCTCGATCGACGCCGGAAAATCCTGGTCGAGCGTCATTCCCTTCGGGTCTTCGCCATGGAGCATGACGCCGGAGTTGCGGATCGCCCACCCCGGCCCCCCCGGGCACTGCTCGCCGGTGAAGCGGTAGTCGATCCGAAGCTTGTATCGGGAAAACGGCTCGGCGAAGAACAGGTGGCCGAACTTCTCCCCGAAGGTCGGATACTTGGCCGGGTCGTAAACGACCTTGAGGACGCCATCCTCGACGCGGAAGGTGTCGCCGTAGTTGTCGCCGAGGGCCTCCCCGCGGATCTTCGGCGTCCAGCCGGTGAGATCCTTGCCGTTGAACAGCGGCCGCCAGGCCGGCTCCTCGGCGTGGACGATTCCCGCGGCGATGGTCGCAACGCTCCCCACGAAGGCCAAGATCACCACCAGCCAGCGGAGGCGGAGGGACCGACACGAAGACGACATCTTCAGGCTCCAGACGGGACAGGGGAACGACGGTAAAACGGGCGCACACCCCGGCGCCCGGATCGCCCAGCATACCCGGCCGCCGGACTGACGCCCTGCCCCACATTCCCTTCGATTCAGCCCCGCCCCGGCGGGGCGAGGCTGACGGTGACAGTCTTCGTCTCGAGGTAGGGGTCGAGGCCCCGCTCGCCGAGCTCGCGGCCGAAGCCCGATTGCTTGAAGCCGCCGAACGGGGCGGCGGCGTCGAAGACGTCGTAGCAGTTCACCCACACCGTCCCCGCCCGGAGCCGGCGGGCGACGTCGTGCGCCCGGGCCACGTCGCGCGTCCAGACCGCCGCGGCGAGGCCGAAGTCGGTAGCGTTGGCGCGGCGAACGAGCTCGTCGGTATCTTTGAAGCGGAGCACCGAGAGGACGGGGCCGAAGATCTCCTCGCGGGCGATCGCCATCGTGTCGCTGACATTCGTAAACACCGTCGGTTCGATGAAGAAGCCCTTCGTGCCGTGCCGCTTCCCGCCGGTGGCACACGTCGCCCCCTCGCGCTTCCCCGCTTCGATGTAGCCGAGGATCTTGTCGAACTGCGCCTGGTCGACCTGCGGCCCCTGCTCGGTGTCGGGATGAAACGGATCACCGACGCGCCGCTGCCGCGACAGCGCCACGACGCGCTCCACGAAGGCATCGTGGATCGAGTCCTCGACGAACAGCCGCGACCCGGCGCAGCAGCACTGCCCTTGATTGAGATGGATCCCCAGATGGGCCCCCGCCACGGCCGCATCGAGATCGGCATCGGCAAAGACGATGTTGGGGCTTTTCCCCCCGAGCTCGAACGTCAGCCGCTTGAGGCTCGTCGCCGCCTGCCGCATGATGATCCGCGCCGTCTCACCGGAACCGGTGAAGGCGATCTTGTCGATGCCCGGATGGTTGACCAGCGCCGCCCCGGCCGTCGGCCCGTAGCCGGGCACGACATTGATCACGCCGTCGGGGATCCCCGCCTTCTGGGCCAGCCGCGCGAGGCGCAGGCAGGTCAGCGGCGTCTGCTCGGCCGGCTTGATCACGATCGTGCAGCCGGCAGCCAGCGCCGGCCCCCACTTCCAGGCCACCATCAGGATCGGGAAGTTCCACGGGATCACCTGCCCCACCACCCCCACCGGCTCGCGGCGCGTGTAGCAGTGGTAGTTGCCGTTGATCGGGATCGTCGCGCCCTGGATCTTGTCGGCCCAGCCGGCGTAGTAGCGGAGGCACTGCACGGCCAGCGGGATGTCGATGGCCCGCGCGTCGGCCACTGGCTTGCCGTTGTCGAGGGACTCAAGCGCCGCGAGATCATCGATCTCGGCCTCGATCAAGTCGCACAGCCGATGCATGAGCCGGCCGCGCTCGCGGGCATCCAGCCGCGGCCAGGGGCCGTCGTCGAAGGCGGCCCGGGCGGCCTTCACGGCCGCGTCGATGTCGGCGGCATCCCCTTCGGCAACGTCGGCGATCGGCTCTTCGGTGGCCGGATTGACGGTGGCGAAGGTCCGGCCACTGCGGGCGGGAACCCACTGCCCGGCGATGAACAGCTGCGACTGCCGAATCTGGGCGGGCCCGAAGGGCCGGACGGCGGGGGTGGCGGTGGCCATGGGGCGATCTCCTGGGGCTTGGTTCCCTGAAAAGTTGCCGCC
>JBAWVV010000555.1:0-2772 GCA_037147115.1 Planctomycetia bacterium
GAGCCGGCGTCTCCTCCGGGCTGCCGATAACCGGCGGAAGTTCGGGCGGTTGGCTGGGGGCGAGGGTGGCGGCGAGGGCGTAGTAGTCGCTCGCGGTGACGGGATCGTACTTGTGGTCGTGGCAGCGGGCGCAGGCGATCGTGAGCCCCATCAACCCGCGGCTGACGACGTCGATCTGGTCGTCGAGGAGGTCGTGGCGGTTGCGGAACTGCATGCCGATGGTGAGGAAGCCGAGGCCGGCCAGCGCCGGGTCGTTCGCGGCGAGCCCCATTTGGTCGGCGGCAACCTGCTCGGTGATGAACCGGTCCCAGGGGACGTCGCCGTTGAACGACCGCACACAGTAGTCGCGGTAGGTGTAGGAGAAGGGGAACGTCGTGAAGCCGATGGCACTCCCGCCGTGGGTATCGGCATAGCGGGCGATGTCGAGCCAGTGACGCCCCCAGCGTTCGCCGTAGCGGGGGGAAGCGAGGAGGCGATCGACGACGCGGGCAAAGGCTTCGCCGTCGGGGGAAGAGTCGGTCTCGAAGGCCTCGACCTCCTCCCAGGCCGGCGGCAGTCCCGTGAGGTCGAACGTCGCCCTCCGGATCAGTTCACGCCGACCGATCTGGGGGGGCTCGGCGAGCCCACGCGCCTCACGGGCGCTCGCGAGGAAGCGATCGATGTCGGTGTTGGCCGGTCGGTTCGTAGGCGGAACCGGCGGGCGGCGGATTGGGGCGAACGCCCAGTGCCCCTCGTAGGGCGCGCCGGCTTCGATCCAGCGGCGCAGCGTGTCGATCTCGATCGCCGTCAGGCCGGGGCCCTTGGCGGGCGGAGGCATGCGCAGATCTGGATCGGTGGCGAGGATACGGCGCACCAGTTCGCTCTCGTCGGGCCGACCGGGGAGCACGGCCTGCGGCTTGGCCCCCTCGTCGGTATCCAGCCGGAGGTCTCCCTGGCGCGACCCGGCGTCGGGGCCGTGGCACTCCAGGCAGTGTTCGGCGAGGATTGGCCGGATATCGCGGTCGAAGTGAACCTCGCCCGCGTGGCCGAGCGATCCCCGGGTAACGATGCCGACCAGGATCAGGGCCACCGCCAGCGCCACGGGGCGGACGGGGGCACGCGACGGCGATCGTGGGGCCTTCATGACGATGAATCCTGCGGGGGCAACCCAACCATTTTACCCTCGAACGATCCCCAGGTGACGAAGAGCGTTGCCAGGAGGCCGTAGGCGAGGGCCATTTCGATCGGGCCCCGCCCCGTGGCCGCCTCGGGAAGGGGGCCAAGATCCCAGGGGAGGAACAGCCGACCATCGCCATAGGGGGAATGGATGATCCCGAAGAGCGTGAACAGCGCCGCCGCCGCAGCCCACGCCCCCGCCTGTCGGAGCCGGCGATCGACCAGCGCCGCGGTCATGCCCGCCCAGAGAAGGCTCGTGACGATGAATCCGGCCGAGAGCATCCGCATCGTGTGGAGATCGCGGGCGAGCGCCGGATCTGGTTTGGCACCCGCGGCCAGGAGGTTGTCAGCCTGGAGCGTGACCAGCGCCGCCAGGGCCGGCACGCAGGCGATCGCCACGGCGGGGAAGTGGCGCGCCGGGGTGGCGTGAAAGCTCTGTGCGGTGATTTCCAGACCGATGAACACAAGAATCGGGTAGACCGCCGCCGGGGGGAGCGCCTGATAGATGTAGGCGAAGGTGCCGGTGAGCCCGGCCAGCCCGATCACGATCGCGGTCGCGAGGGTGTAGGCGGCCCGCCCCCCCATCGCCTTATAGGCTGGGTGGCCGATGTAAGGGGTGGTCTGGATCACGCCCCCACAGGCCCCGGCGAGGATCGTGGCGATCGCCTCGATGCCGATCACCGTCCCGGTGTCGTAGTCATCGCCTGCCGCAGCGGCGCTCTCGGTGCAGTCGATTCCGCCGACCACGGTGGCCAGGGCGAAGGGAATGACGATGGGGAGAACCTTCACGCTGTCGGGCCAGCCCTCGAGCCATTCCAGCCGCAGGGCCGAGAGCCACTCCTGCGGCCAGAGCGCCGCGGCAGGATCGAGCGATGCATGGGGGGCTCCTTCGATCCAGCCAGCAGCCGTGCCGATCAGATGAATCCCCCAGCCGACGACCAGGGCCGCGAGAGCCCCCGGAATGCCGAAAGGGAGAGGAATCCGGGCGGTGAGCGTGGCGAGGACGATGCCGAGCGTGACCAGGCCGACGAGCGGCGACTGGAAGACATCAAGGAGCGGAAGGAACGTGATCAGGACGAGGGCCACGGCCGTGAGGCTGCCGAGGAGCGCGGCTCGGGGGATGAGCCGGCGGATCGGACCGGCGACGAAGCTGCAGGCGAGCTTGAAGAAGCCGCTGGCGACGATCGCACACATTCCAACATGCCAGGCATGACGGGCCGCGGCCGCGATCGTCTCGGGGGGGGCATCGGCCGGCCCGCGGGCGGCGAGGAACGCCGGACCGATGACGAGAAACACCATCCCGAAGGTGCTCGGCGTGTCGAGGCCGAGGGGCATGGCGGTTACGTCGCCGCGGCCAGTCTTCCGTGCCAATCGGAAGGCGAGCCACGTGAACAGCAGATCACCGACCACCACCCCCACCGCCGTCCCGGGAACGAAGTGAGAAAGGGCGAAGTCGACCGGATAGCCGAAGACGGTCGACAGGAGGGAGACGGCCAGCACGAGGTCGGCGAGGTTGTCGAGGGCAAGGCCGAAGAAGGCGTTGATGTCCCCCGGGGCAGCCCAGCGGTAGGGGAGGGGCCCGCGACCCCGGGCTCGCGGGCCCCTCCCCTACCGCTG
>JBAWVV010000556.1:0-2771 GCA_037147115.1 Planctomycetia bacterium
TCGTGGCTGCAGGAGCCGACCGATCCATCTCTTGCCCATGAGCGTATTCGGCGGTCGGTTACTAATATGAGTTTCATGAACGTCTTCTCCATTACCGCCGGAATCACGCTGCCCGCGGACGTTTTCGTCCAGCGTAGGCGACGTCATCTCTCGTCCGGCCAGGCCTTCGCGGGCATCTCTCGGGAATAGGATTCCCGCAGCCACCGCTCAACGAGGCCCCGTCGGACCTGTTCCGGCGGGGCCTTTCGCGTTCCCGGGGCTCCGTGCGGTATTCCGCGGAAGCGCACGGCTCCAGAGGGCTTTCCCCCGGCATTCACTGGGGAGTGGTGCAACCGGCAGCACGCTCGATTCTGAATCGGGATGTTCCAGGTTCGACTCCTGGGCTCCCCAGCCTGATCGCTGCATGCGCCCGCCAGATCGGCGGGCGATCACGGGCATCCGTAGCTCAGCGGATAGAGCACCGGCATTCCTAGCCGGAGGGCGCAGGTTCGATCCCTGCCGGATGCACTGCGCAGAAGACTGGTCCGCGTAGCTCAATTGGACAGAGCGGCTCCCTCCTAAGGAGCAGGTTGCAGGTTCGAATCCTGCCGCGGACACTGGCCGGTTTTGGGCGCCGACTGCCACCGGGGCGACCGTCGAGACGTCCGCCGCCGAGAAGGGCAGCGCGGGTCGAAAAATGCTGGACGAGAGATGAGCTGGGCCGGATGGACCTGCTCATGCGGATGACCGGCTCCCGACAGCGCTGGGCTGCCTGTTGGGATGGGGGCTCGGGCTACCGTCGGGCTGTGGAGACGCGGGAGGGTGCACACCCACATCCGTGGGAAGAAGGGCGGCCGCCCACCCACCCTGCTTGCTCATTGAGGTACGTAAAGAGCCGGGCACGTCCCTATGCCATCACGGACGCCGATGCCCCCCTAGTCCGAGGGTGTTGATCCGGCCCACCGCCCATTCGATGGTTCGGCTAGGGAACGGGTGGAGAGGTATTTCTTTAGAAGACTAAAGTTCCAGAACTGGTGATTTGTGTCACAAAGTCGTGTATAGTTTCCAAAAGAGGCACTTATGAGCACATCCTATGAATTGACCGACAGCAAGGTGCTTTCCGACGTTGGTGATCGGCTCGCACGCTATCGTCTGGACAAAAATCTGACTCAGGCCCAACTCGCCCGCGAAGCCGGCGTCTCCAAAACCACTGTGTTTCGCTTGGAGAATGGCGAGTCAACCCAACTCACCAACTTCGTCCGAGTGCTCCGGGCGTTAGGGCTTCTGACAACCCTTGATGCCCTGGTCCCGGGCCCCCTCACCAGCCCGTTGACACAGCTCAAGTCCCGGTCGAAGGAGCGCCGGCGGGCCTCCCCGATAGCCAAGAAATCGAGTCCGGCGGCCAACAAGTGGACCTGGGGTGACGAGAACGGCAATGGAGACGAAAAGTGAGCACCGTCGCTGAGGTCCGGATGTGGGGACGCTTGATCGGCGCTGTGGCTGTCGGGGGGCCTGGGAGGGTAGCGACGTTCGAGTATACGGACGACTTTATGGGCAGCGGAATCGAGGTCGCCCCCATCCACATGCCCCTCTCCGGGCGGATCTACAGCTTCCCGGATCTATCCAGGGAATCTTTTCACGGCCTGCCGGGCATGCTCGCCGATGCACTCCCAGACAAGTTCGGCAATGCCGTGATCGATGCGTGGCTCGGCGCGCAGGGGAGACTGCCTCGGGATATCGATGCGGTCGAGCGGCTGTGCTACACGGGCAATCGCGGGATCGGCGCGCTTGAGTTCAAGCCCGCAAAGGGCCCGCGGAGCCGCAAATCAAAACTGGTGAGGATCGACGCTCTTGTCGAACTCGCCACCGAGGTGCTCACCAGTCGACGGAATCTCGAAGTCTCCTTTGCGGACACTCGCAAAGAGCAAGCGCTCCGCGAAATTCTCCGCGTCGGCGCATCGGCCGGCGGAGCCCGCGCCAAGGCGGTCATAGCTTGGAACCCCGCGACCAACGAAGTCCGATCCGGACAGGTGACGGCTCCTCCAAGCTTCCAATACTGGCTCCTAAAATTTGACGGCGTCGCCGACAACAAGGACCGCGATCTCACTGATCCGCAGGGGTTTGGGGCGGTCGAGTACGCCTACTCGCTCATGGCCAAGGCCGCTGGCATCCGTATGGCCGAATGCCGCCTGTTTGAAGAGAATGGGCGCCGGCACTTCATGACGCGTCGCTTCGACCGGCTGGATAACGGCGACAAATTGCATATGCAGTCCCTTGGCGCCATGGCGCATCTTGATTTCAACAATCCGCAAGGCAACTCCTACGAGCAGGCCTTTGTCGTAATCCGGCGGCTGCAACTCCCCATGGACGACATCGAGGAGCAGTTCCGCCGAATGGTCTTCAACATCGTCGCCCGCAACCAGGATGACCATGTCAAGAACATCGCCTTTCTCATGAACAAGCGGGGGCAGTGGTCGCTCTCCCCTGCGTTCGACGTCATGTACTCCTACAACCCATCGGGAGAGTGGACCGCCAACCATCAGATGAGCCTTGCGGGCAAACGCGACGGCTTCACCATCGACGATCTCAAGGCCGTGGCTAAGACCGCGTCGATGAGGGGCGGTCGGGCCGATACCATTGCAAGAGAGGTCGTCGCGGTGGTGTCCCGCTGGCGAGAATTCGCGTCCCAAGCAGACGTACCCGAGAAGCAGATCAATCAGATCGCAAACACGCACCGTGTCGATTTGGTCGGAGCGAGGGCGTAGTCCGCTTCGCGTTCGAGCGAGAGTCGC
>JBAWVV010000557.1:0-2771 GCA_037147115.1 Planctomycetia bacterium
CGCATCTTCGTCATGGGTCATGCCGTCAGAAATCCGGCGCCGCTGCCGCCAGCCCCTCGCGATAGGTCGGATACGCCAACTCAACTTGCAATTCGGCAAGCATCCTCGCATTGCTCACCCGCTTGTCGCCGCCGCGGCGGCCAATGGCATCGCCGGGCAACGGATCGCGGCGGCTGACGATCGGCCGAACATCATCCTCATGATCGCCGACGATCAGGGCTGGGACGGGCTGTCGGTGGCGATGGCCCCCGACGGGGCGGTATCGACAGAGTTCCACACGCCGCGGCTCGAGGCCTTCGCTGGACAGGGGAGGCGATTCTCGAATGCGTATGCCCCGGCGCCGGTCTGCTCGCCGTCGCGGATCAGCATCCAGTGCGGGCGGACTCCGGCGGCCCTCCACTGGACGAAGGCCGCTCCGGCGGAGACCGGCCACCGGATGATCGAGCCGCGGAATACAAAATCGATTCCCCGGGAGGCGGTGACGATCGGCGAACTGCTGCGCGAGGCCGGCTATGCGACGGCGCATTATGGAAAGTGGCACATCGGCGGCGGCGGCCCCGGTGAACACGGCTACGACGAGCATGACGGTGACACCGTCAACGAGCAGGCCTTCGCCTTCACCGATCCCAATCCGGTCGACCTGTTCGGGATGGCCAAGCGCACCGAGGACTTCATGCGCCGCGCCGGCGAGGCCGGGAAGCCGTTCTACGTGCAGCTCTCCTGGAATGCCCTCCACGCGCCTGGGAACGCGCTCGAGAAGACGAAGGCGAAGTACGCGGCGCTCGCCGGCGACGGGGATAGGGGCAAGCGTGCCGAGGTCGCGGCAATCACCGAGGATCTCGACACCGCCGTCGGCATGGTTCTCGACGCCGTCGACAGGCTCGGGCTCGCCGGCACGACCTATGTGATCTACACCTCCGACAACGGCGCCGGTGGCGGCGGTCGGCGCGGGGCCTTGAGCGGCGGCAAGGGCTCTGTGTGGGAGGGAGGAATCCGCGTTCCGTTCATCGTTCGCGGGCCAGGGATCGCCGCGGGATCGTGGTGCCAGCTCCCAATCGTCGGCTGGGACCTGCTCCCGACATTTTGCGAATTGGCCGGGATCGGCGGAGAAGCGATTCCGCGCGAGGTGGAAGGGGGGAGCCTCGTCGATCTCTTCGCCCGGGGGGACGAGGGGGACGTCGTTCGAAAGCGCTATGGACTCGTCTTCCATTTCCCCCATTACCAAAGTGGTCACACGCCTCATGCAGCGATCCGGATCGGCAACCTCAAGGTGATCGAATTCTTTGAAGATTCGAGCGTCAAGCTTTTTGATCTGGCCGTCGATCCGGGGGAGCGAAACGATCTCGCCACGGAACGCCCCAAGGATGCCGAGCTTCTGCGCCGCCGTCTCGAACACTATCTCGTCAGTGTCGAGGCCCAGATGCCGACGCTCGATCCAGCATTTGACCCTGCCGCCCCACCGCCGCCGGAGAAACCACGTGGCGGTCGGAAGCAGGAAAGAATGAACCAGGATGGACAGAAACAGGGTGGAAAGAAGCTAGAGAAGATGAAGAATAAAGTGAGGAACAACTGATGAACCGCACGTTCGGTGGAATCTTGCTGATGGTCCTGATGGGTTTTGCCGGGCCGGGGGCGATAGCGCACCCCGGGGGCCACGGTGACGAGGCATCGCCATTCGCAGGGCGGAGGCGGGCCGCAGCCGCACCGCGTGGGCCGATACGGCTCGTCTCGGCACCGCGTGCCGGCAAGGGGCTCGCCGACGTGGCGATCGCCGAAGGGTTTGCGCCGTTTGAAAAGCTCGAAGCGATCCAGACTCGGGCGGAGGGGAACTTTTTCTTCGTCGAGGGGCAGGGTGTCCCCGATCATCCGCTCATGATCGGAATCCGTGCCTGGCAGCAGCAGGTGCCGCTTCCCCAGCCCTACGTCGGCGACAACGCCTGGCAGATTCCGCTCGAGCCGGTGCCGGCCAAGAAGCCGGCAAGCGCCAAGAACCGATTTCTCCGCGGGGCGATCGCACTGGCCGTCAACGGGATTCCGATCTTCAATCCGCTCAACAATCGGGGCGAAGATGCCTACGCGATCGGCGAGCTCGACGACTACGGCGGCCACTGCGGCCGGGCCGACGACTACCACTATCATCTCGCCCCGGTCCATCTCGAGGCGCAGGTAGGCAAGGGGAAGCCGATCGCCTGGGCGCTCGATGGCTATCCTGTCTACGGCTACACCGAGCCTGACGGCTCACCGGTGACCGGGCTCGACGAGCTCAATGGCCACGAGGATGCCGCCGGCAACTACCACTACCATGCGACGAAGGGCTATCCCTACCTCAACGGTGGCTTCCACGGGGAAGTGACCGAGCGCGAGGGGCAGGTCGATCCGCAGCCGGCGGCGCGGCCGGTACGTGAGGCCCGCACACCGCTGAGGGGGGCGACGATCGTCGGCTTCGAGGCGACCGGGGAGAACGCCCGCACGCTCACCTACGAGATCGGTGGCAAGCAGGGGACGGTTGCGTATGACTACGAGGCCGACGGCTCGGCGACCTTCACCTACACCGAGCCTTCTGGAAAAACGACCGAGGAAACGGTCCGCCCCCGCGGCCGGCGGCCCGGTGGTGGTGGTGACGAAAGGGGGCGCCGCGAGCCCCCACCAGACGGTTCCCCGCCACGGCGAGGCCAAGCTGGCCCGCCGGATCGAATGGACCGTGCTGGTCGCCGCCCGCCCCCCTTGGCTCCGGCCGCGGCCCCGGAGGAGCGTCTCGGGGTGGAGGAGGG
>JBAWVV010000558.1:0-2765 GCA_037147115.1 Planctomycetia bacterium
GGGTAGCGGTAGTTCATGCGTCCCGCTCCTTGAGCCGCCGCATCACGTCGCTCGCTTCTTCAAGCCTTGCCGCCAAATCCTTGCTCCGCTCCCCGATGAACCGCTCAAACTCATCGGGCGCCAGCGGCGACACATACTGCTGCAATTGGAGATGGAGGGCGTCGCGGAAGGCGAGATCGCGGCTCGCCATCTTCACCCGGGCCCGCTCGACAAGCGGCTTCCAGTGGGCCTGCGCCTCGAACGTCTTGAAAATAGCATCGACCTCAAACGACGTGAGCTTCCGCCCCTTCGCCGTCGACTCCTTCACCAGCGCATCGGCCAGGCCGCATTCGTAGGAGGCGATCAGATCGAGGATCTCCGAATAGAACGTGTCGCGGACCCGGTCTTTCTCGCTCAACTGGAGAACGCGCCGGTAATCCTTCGACTTCTCCCGGAAGATGCTGACGTAGACCTTGTCGGTGTAAACGGCGTACTTGAAGTTGCCCATGTCGACGCAGTCGCGGAGGGCGTCGGTGAACTGCTTGCGGTAGTTTTCCTCGACGAAGGCCGCGTGGATGAAGTCTTCGTCGCGCTGGTTGATGTACTTCGTGCCGCCCCCGGTGCGGGCGTTGATCGTGTCGATGACGATGTCGAGGATCACCTTGCGGAGGAGCGCCGCCCGGGGCGATTCCGCCATCAGCATGGCAAGATTGAGAAACGCCCGGAAATCGAACACTGCCAGCCGGGGAGCCCGGTTGATGATCCCGAAATCTGTTTCGGGATCATCGGCGGCCGAAATCGCTAACTTCAATGCTTGCAAGCGTTTACCGTCGATCACCTCATACCCGTTCTTGGCCAGTTCATCGCCGTGCCGCTCGAGGTAGTTCTCCACCGTCCGGGGGGTGACTTCGAAAAACGCAGCGACCTGCTCCTTGAGCACCACCGGCTTCCCTTCGAAGGGAATTCCGCGGATTCCTGCCGCCTCCTCGATCTCAGCTAGGGCGTAGGGGTTGTTGAGGATGTTTTGCCGGTCGATCTCGGACGTGGTGAGGTCTTTGGCCATCGTGAAAACCGGGGAAGTGCTGGTGGGGCTGGGCTTAACCGGAGGGGGCTACAGGCTGGCGATGAGCTTCTCGTCGAAGCCGTGCTGCTTGAGAATCGCGGCGAGATTGCTTTTGGCGACGTCGCTCTCGAAGGCGCTGTCGCGAAAGACGACGCGGCATTCCTTGGGGTTGGCCGGGGCGAGCTCGTCACGCCACTTCACGATCCCCAGGGCCAGTGGCTCGGCATCGGCCGCCTTGATCTTCGACGCGAAGCAGGTGAAGAGTACGCCGCCGCCGATGCTCTTCACCTCTTTGCCCGCGATCTTCTTCGACTCGATCGGCACGCAGAGGTCGAGGCCGGTCTTGAGGAGGACGTCGAAGACGAGATCGTCGTCGTTCCGGTCGGCCTTGACGTTATCGACCGCTTTGGCGATCGCCGAGGGGACATCCTTCGTGGCCGGATCCCACGGCTCGAGATTGCCGGAGTCGAGCTTGAAGACGCGGAAGCCGAGGTCGCCCCCGCATAGGGGCTTGGAGCCTGCAATGAGTGCTCCTGCGCGGCGCAGCCTCTCTTTCGTCACCTCTGCAACATTGGGGGAATGCCCTAATCGAGTGCAAAAAGCTGCGGCCTCTTGCTCAGCTTTTTCGTCCTCGCTCAAAGGTTCAGGCAATTGCACTGCGACACACCTTCGAGAGCCACCGTCTTCGGAATTTAGATCCCACACGGCGTGTGCACAGACACCCGACCCAGCAAAGAAATCAAAAACGATTCCATCTTTGTTGGGCTCAGGTGCGACTTGCATTAATCGCTTTACGAGATCAACCGGTTTGGGGTTGCTGAAGACACTCCCCCCCATGAGACCGCGGAGGTCAATACTCGCCTTCTTGCTGCCATCAAGGTCATCCCACAACGGAGAAGGCCTTTTGGTTCGCCCCTCCAAATAGGTCTTAACGTAGGGCCACCACTGTTCGCCATCGCCTCGGGGCCGTTTCTTCCAGACGATGTAGTCTTCGGCAACAAGTCTCGCATAGCCCTTCGAATCGAATCGCCAGCAACTCTCGTAGCCAGACGGACCTATCGGGTACACGTCATCGCCGTCTGGGCTCTTGACGGCGTAGTACATCGACGGCCGGTCGGCTCGACGGTCATTACTTCCCGTCTTCCTTAATTGCCAGAGTGCAAATCGTCCTTTTGCATCCTCTGCCTCGTATCGCTCTAAATCGTGGTCATCAAGAGGCAGCCCTGAAAGCTCAGCGTCTGCATCATGCGAATAGACGACAACGTAATCGAATGAAGCACCGAGACCACCGCTGTCTTGGCCAGTTGTCTGCCCTGTGGTGCGGATAATCATGCCTTTATAGCACTCTTCATGGAAGATTTCGTCGCAGAGGCGTCGCAAGGACGCTACCTCGCGGTCGCCAATGCTGATTGCGATCAGGCCGCCGTGCGTCAGAAAGCTACGGGCCAGCTTAAGCCTCGGGTACATCATGTTCAGCCAGTCGGTGTGAAACCGCCCGCTGGCTTCGGTGTTGCTCGACACCTTCTGCCCGCCCTCGACCTGGCCGGTGATCTCCAGGTAGTTCTTGATGCTGTCCTGGAAGTTGTCTGGATACACGAAGTCATGGCCGGTGTTGTACGGCGGATCGATGTAGATCAGCTTCACCTTCCCCGCGTAGCTCTTCTGCAGGCCTCCTCAGCAGAATCTGTGGGTGACTTCCGGCTCTGGTAAGCGTCCCATTGTG
>JBAWVV010000559.1:0-2764 GCA_037147115.1 Planctomycetia bacterium
AGCCGACGCTGGCAAGCGTCATCGCCCAAGTGGAGGGCTCCGGCACGATCACGAGCGTTCCTGTGGAGGGAGTGAAGATCAAATACTGGTCCGAACCCGCCTTCTCCGGCGTCGCCCAACCACCAGGATTGCCGGCACCAGCCGGGTAGTAGGTGAAGGTCAGCCCGGAGTAGGGGCCCGTGCCCCCGGTCGTGATACCTGCAAAACCCTGGCCGCGATTCGCAGTTGCGTTGTAGGTTGCGGCCGAGAAAAGACTGAAATTGCTGTAGTTGTCATACAGATTCGCGTTATCAAACCGGATCACCAGGTTGCCATCATAGACCAGCGTATTCCGGGCGATGATGGTGCTGTAGTCAGTCCCCGCAAGACCCGCGTCACCGGTGCTGCCGGCGACGAGCCCTAGGTTCGTTGTGCTGCTCGACCCAAGCGTGATCCCAGCCGCCTCGAGCGAGCCCGGAGTAGCTCCAACGCCCGGCTTGAGGGTGCCGTTGGCAATCAGATTGGCACCCCCAGCCGTGGCACCGGATCCACCGAGCGTGGCCCCGTTGGCAACCGTGATCCCCGAGGTGGCGAGATTCCCGCCGAGGAGCAGCGTGCCGGCGTCGACGTTCGTCGCACCGGTGTAGAACTGCTCGTTGGTAAGCGTCACCGCTCCACTGCCGAGCTTCGACAGCCCGCCCGCCCCGGAGATCGCTCCGGTGTAGTCGCCGCTGCTGGTCTGGCTGAACTTCACCAGCGTCCCCGCCGCCGCGGTGATGTCGCCGGTGAGGCTGGTGGTCGTGCCGATGAGGTTGCCGCCAGCCGAGACCGTCGTGCCGCCGACGTAACTGTTGGCTCCCGTCAGTGTCAGGTCGCCTGATCCCGTCTTCGTCAGCGAGCCGTTGCCCGACATGGCGCCGGCGTAGGTGCCCGCTCCGTTGATGACCACCGCCGTTTCATTGTCGATATTTCCTTGGATCGACGAAGCCGTTCCCGCGAGCGTGCCTCCGGAGACCGTCGTGCCACCGCCGTAGGCGTTCGTTCCTGAAAGGGTGACCGTACCGCTCCCGAGGACCGACAGCGAACCGTCTCCGGTGACGTTGCCACTCACGGTGCCTGCCGTCGACTGGTCGAACGACACGTTGGCACCACTCGAGACCGCGATGTTACCGCGGACGTTGCTCGTCGTGCCGAGCAGCGTCCCGTTGAGCACCTGGGTGTTGCCGGTGTAGAGGTTGGCTCCGCTGACAGTCAGGATACCGGCCCCAGCCTTGACGAGCTTTCCAGCACCAGAGAGAGCCCCGGCATAGGTGCCGTCAATCGCCTGATTGAAGGTCACCGTCGTGCTGACCGCAGCGACGATATTCCCCTGGAGACCTTCGACCGAGCCAGTCAGACCACCCGCCGACACCGTCGTGCCGCCGAGGTAGCCATTGGTACCAGAGAGGGTAACGTTCCCGGCACCGGTCTTGACCAACGCACCAGCGCCAGTGATCTCACCAGCGAACGTACCAGCCAAAGTGTTATTGAGCGTCAGCGTGGCACCTGCGCTGACCGCGGTGGCACCCAGAATCGAGGTCGTCGAACCGATCAAGTCGCCGGCGGTGATCGTGTTGCCACCGGTGTAGGTGTTGGCACCGGTGAGCGTCACAGCACCCACGCCATCTTTGACAAGGGCACCTGAACCGGTGAGAATCCCGGAGTAAGTGCCGTCGGTCGCCTGTTTGAACGCCAACGTCGTACCAGCAGCCGCAGCGATATTTCCTTGCAGGCTATCCGTCGAGCCCGTCAGAACACCGCCGGTGATCGTCGTGCCACCGGTGTAGGTGTTGGCTCCGGTGAGCTCGACGTTGCCTGTACCCTCCTTGACAAGAGCACCCCCCCCCGACATGACGCCAGCGTAGGTGCCAGCGACGGACTGCCTGAACGTCACGGTGGCGTTGTTCGCAATCGCCCCCTGGAGGGAGTCAGCGGTGCCGATAAGGTTGCCGACCGTAACGGTCGTGCCACCCGCGTAGGTGTTCGCTCCGGTGAGCGTGAGATCGTTATTTCCGATCTTGGTGACGGAACCGTTCCCGCTGATGGCACCGGCAAAGGTACGGTCCACTGTCGGATTGAAGGTCAAGATAGCACTAGGAGCAATGGTAATCGCCTGAGTGGCAAGCGAATTGACCTCAAGTGAACCAGCCGTGATCGTCGTGCCACCGCTGTAGGTGTTGACTCCGGACAGCGTCAGCTTGCCGCTGCCAACCTTCTCAAGACCGAGGCTCGCACCCGAAATGATCGTTCCTTGGAACGTCGAGTTGGTGCTATCTCCAACCACCAGTCGGCCGCTCCCAAGAGAAGACTTGATTACCCCGGCAAGGGCCGAATCATCGAGCTTGGCAACGGTCTGCGTGGTGCCGTTGAGATCGAAGGTTGCCGTACCACTTCCCTGGAAGACGAGCTTCCCGCTGGGAACGGCACCAGTTCCCGACATCTTCAACGTCGAAGAGTCGATCCGCGTGTCGCCGGCGTAGCTAGAAGAACCTGTCATGGTGACGGTGCCGAGCAACGTGCTGCTGCCGAAGGTCACCCCCGTCGTACCGGTCCCAATGATGGAGCCGACGGTGAAGTTCGTGGCGCCGATAGACCCGATCACCAACCCACCCGTCGAGTCGTTGTTGGTGATCGTGCCCGTGATGTTCCCGGAGTTGTTATTGCCGGTAATCGTTTTCGTGCCGGCCGAATCGGCGATCGTAAACGCGTTGGCGATCGTCCGCGCCCCTTGGATGTTAAGCGTGGT
>JBAWVV010000560.1:0-2755 GCA_037147115.1 Planctomycetia bacterium
TTGCTGCGGACGTTCAGCCGCCGAAACCTGTCGAAGAACTCCGTGAAGTTCGCTACGCAAGAGTCCCTGAACACCTTCGGCTGGCCGTCCTGGAGCCCCGTGAGCCGCTCGGCCAGATGCGTGACGAGCCGCTGGAGTTCCGTGGCGAAAGCTTGTTCGGCCAGTTCGACCGCACTCTCGAAGCGCTCACGGACCCGGGCCTGCTCAGCCTCAAAGACACCGGGGTTCAACGCTACAAGATAGTTCGGCGGCTCGATCGGCGGGTAGCTCACTTCCAGATCAAACAGGCCGTCGAGCGTGGTGGGGTAATCGGCGGGATTGAAGAGCGAGCCGAGGCGCCGCCGTGCTTCTGACTTGATCTGCTCATATTGGCTGGAGAGTTCACGGGCGGCGTCGAGCAACTCCTGGCGGAACTGGCTCATGCGTGCCTCAAAGCCCGTGAGCTTGTTCTGTGGCAAGAGCCTGACGCCCGGCTCCGGAAAGGGGAGCGTCTCAGTTCGCCAGTAGCCCGACGCCTCACTCCGGACCCGGGCGACGTTGCGGAAACTCGGGTGCTTCGTGTCGAGGATCAGCTTCGTGGCCGAGAGGAGATCCCGGTCGGCCTGGAACGCCCTGGCCGCCGTGGTCCGCTGCTCGGGGGCCAGGGTCTTACGCACGCCCAGCCAAGTAAAAGCGAGCCTGACGGCCGCCATCGTGGTGCGGAGCCTGTTGGCGGCGGAGCGTTCGGTCTGGGTGGCGGGGGTGGTGGTCGGAAGGGTTGTGGGCCGAGGGGATTGGTTCAGGGTGATTGGTGATTCGCTGGTAGTTGCGGTGGACATGGGTAGGTGGGATCTCCTTGGTGGAGGTGAATGGGAAGGAACGGCCGCGCCTGGGGCGGCGTCTGATTGACTGATGTCCGAAAACGAATGGGTATTTCCGGACGATTCTGGAAGTTTCCTGGGCCGAAGGCGGCCGAGTACGATTCCCAGAGGGGGTATGGACGACGTGGTCGGGCCACGATGATCGGGAGGAACCGATGCGACGCTTTCGTAAGGACGGGTGGCGGTGGTCCTGGGGGGTGGCAGTCCTGGGGGGCGCCTGTCTCGTCGCTGCACCGCTCGTTATGCCCCGGTCGGGGCGCGCGGAGGATGACACTTCTGCCCCGACCGACACCGTTCCTCCCTTGGAGCGGAGCGACTACCTCTTCGACAGGAACGGGCTGGCCGGCATGCCGAGCCCCGTACGGGAGGCGATCGAGGCCTTCATCGCCGCCGAGTTTGCCCTCGAACGGCGGGTGTATCCGGAGCAGTTCGCTTCCGACTTCATCGAAGCCCTCGAACAGGGAGGGCTCTCGGAGGAGGATGCCGTCCGCACCGTGGCGGCATTCGTGAATCTGGGAAACTGCTTTTCCTTCGTCGATCGCCGGAAGATTACCGCGGCGCTTGAGGCGACATACCCGGACTGGTCCATGCCGGACAGCCTCGTTCCATCCGAGGCCAGCCCCGAGGCCACGGTGCCACCGGGCGGAGTCATGGTGAGCTGCTACGACGTCCTCGATCCAGACATGCTCTTTCTCGCGCGCCGCCAGCGGAAGGATCCCACCTGGCTGCCGGGCAGTGCCTTCGACGTCCCCATCGAGTGCAACGTGGAAGCCAATTGTTTCGTCATCGATTCCCCCGGTGTCACGGGGGAGCACGACACGCTCCGCGTCACCGGCACAATGGAACTGTTCGTCGAGCGGATGGGGGAGGAACGGCGGACGTTGACCAGCGAACACCTCGCGTACACCGAGGCGGTCGGTCCAGGGGATCGTGGCTTGGTGACCGATGTTCCGTCGAGCCAGATCCATGTGCCAAGGTCGGTTTTCCCGCTGCCGGACGATGCGCGGCTCCTCCTCGAGGTGCGCTACGACGTGGTCCATCACGCCCCGGCAGTTCCCCCGGACGAGCGCGCGGCCATCGCCGGCAGGGTGCTCTACCGCGTCGTGCCCAGGCTGTCGGCGAACGCCGCCACCGGTGATCCTGCTGCCGCGGTCGAACGGCTCGAGGTCTGTCCGCTCGGTCCCGACGGCAAGGAACTGCCCTGTCCGGAGGTCCTGCAGGACTATCGCCTGCAAGCCAACCTCCTCACTTTCGTGCTCGGCGGAAAGTCAATGATGCGGCAGCGCTTCCGGGAGCGTGCGGCCACGGACAGGAAAATCGCGTCGCTCGTCGGCCAGGATCTCGCCTCCGTACCGCTTCTTCGCGGCGCCGACGGCATGCCGGGGGATCTTCCCCTTCCGGCCGATCGCCCACACCTGCTCCTCTTCGGGGCGACCTGGTGCGGGCCCTGCCACGACCTCGCCCCGTCGGTCGAGGCGTTCACCGCGGCGATCGCCGGTCGTGCCGACGCACCGGTCATCCACCGTCTCTCGATCGACGACGATCCCGACTCCTTCGGTACCGCCCTCGCGGCCTACCCTTCCGGGATCTGCACCGACGCCTTCAAGGAGGATTTCGTCGTCGACGCCGTGCCAAAGTACTACCTGATCCGCGACGGCAAACTCGTTGAGCATGGCATCGTCGACGAGGAGCGGATTGCGGGTTGGCGACAAACCTACTCCCCGTGATGTCCGTACGTGATGCGGTGGGGGTTCACGAGGGTGTGGAAGGACCCGCTGCTGCCCCGGTCGGTCGTGCTGCTCGCCCCTCTTCCCTCCGCCCCCGGGGGTAGCAACGCGATCAAATCTCTCATCGTGCCTCAAACGCGTCGGTATATGCCGAGATCGCTGAATCAC
>JBAWVV010000561.1:0-2755 GCA_037147115.1 Planctomycetia bacterium
GTGAAGGTCCTCCCTGAAGCGGCCGAGGCGCCCCCGCGGGCCGACGACGTCAGGGTGGTCCACCTCGACGACGCCGTTGTTGTCGTCGAAAAACCGGCCGGATTGACCACCACCCGCCATGCCGAAGAGCGCGACTGGCCGGCCCGCCGCCGCCAAGTCCAGCCGACGCTCGACGAGCTCCTCCCGGCCGTTGTGCAACGCCTCCTCGACGGCCGGTCGCGGCGCGGCCCTCCTCCCCGCGGCGGCGCCGAACGAGTCGGCCCGCGCCGCCTGCCGATGGTTCGGGCCGTCCACCGCATCGACCGCGAAACCAGCGGCCTGCTCGTGTTTGCCCGGACCGTCCCCGCCGAACGGATCCTCGCCGAGCAATTCCGGGCCCACACCACCCAGCGTCGTTACCTCGCGATCTGTATCGGCCGGGTCGAGGCGGGAACGATCATCTCGCATCTTGTCCGCGACCGCGGAGATGGCCGGCGTGGCTCTTCCGATGGCGAAGAGGGGAAACGGTCGGTGACGCATGTCGTGCCGGTCGAGCACTTTGCCAACGATTTCACGCTTGTCGAATGCCGGCTGGAGACGGGGCGGACCCATCAAATCCGCATCCACTTGGCCGAAAGTGGTCATCCGGTCTGCGGCGAGCGGGTGTATTCGGCACCGCGCGGCAGCGAAGTCGTCGATCGCTCCCAGGCGGTGCGCGTGGCGCTCCACGCCGCCGATCTCGGCTTTGTCCATCCGGTGACCGGGGAGGATCTGCAGTTTTCAAGCCCCCTCCCCGCCGACATCGTGCGCCTCATCAAACGGCTCCGCGGGCTCTCCGCCGGCCGTCGCGGCGTGCGGCGGCCACCGGGCGGCCAGTCCGACGCGCCGGCGGCCAACGCCTCGCCCCCACCGGCCGACCACCGGCCGGCCGAGCCGGCGCCGGCAGCGCCGCCCGACGACGGCGACGACGACCATCTCGACGACTGAGCCTTCCGCCGCCATCGCCGCCCGGCCCCGGACTCGACCCGGTTTGAAGCGCTGCTCGGCGAGACGGCCCAAGGGATGGCTCCGGCGGCATCGTCCCCCTCCGCGTGATAGGATCCCCCGTTTGGCCTCCACCCCGAGAGCGGCAGATGCGGGAGGGAGCCGGGAATGCCCGGCAAGCCCCGAGCGAAGTCGCAATTGCTCCGAGGACCAGGCATGTCGACAGCCGAACGGACGACGACGGATTCCGCCGCCGCTGCGACTGGCGCCGCGGTGCAATCGTCGCTGCCACTGCTGATCCCCGCCGGCGCCGTCCCCCTCCTCCAGGACGACGGCATCGACACCATGGTCGACGACTGGGCGTGGGACTCCATCCATCTCGAGGCGGCCGACGCCTCGCGGCGCCTCGATCTGGCGGGCCTCCAGAGGACTGTCAAAACCTGGTTTGAGCCGGCCGTCCTCGACGACTTGCTCGGGCCCGCCGAGGGGCATGCGGAGCGTGTGGCGCGCGAATGGCTCGGTGTCGGCGGCAAGCGCTGGCGGCCGTTTCTTGCCGCCGCCGTCCACGCGGCGCTCGTGCCGGCGCCAACGTCGGCCCAAGAAGCCGCGCTTCGCAAGATCGCGGTGGCCGTGGAATGCTTCCACAAGGCATCGCTTGTCCACGACGACATCGAGGATGGCGATCTCGAGCGTTATGGCGAGCCGACGCTCCCCGGTGCCTACGGTGTCCCGGTGGCGCTCAACGTCGGCGACGTTCTCATTGGCGAAGGGTATCGATTGATCGCCGAATCTCGGCTCGATCCGGCGACGCTCACCGCGGCGGTCCGTGAGGCCTCCCAGTCGCAGCGGCTGTTGTGCCGGGGCCAGGGGGAAGAGCTTGCTTGGAGCCGCACGCCCACGGCGCTCGCGAGCCGGCAGGTGCTCGAGATCTTCCGGTTCAAGACCGCGCCAGCGTTTGACGTCGCCCTCCAGCTCGGCAGCCTGTGTGCCGGCCGCGGTACCGACCTCGCCGAAGTGCTGCGGGTGTTCAGCGAGGCGGTGGGGATCGCCTACCAGATCAAAGACGACCTCGACGATCTCCAGGACGACGCCGGCCTCCTCCCCGGTGCCCAGCCGCGGCCGAGTGTCGTGCTGGCACTTGCCGCCGAACAGGCCTGCGGCGCCGATCGCGAGCTGCTTGGGCGCCTCGCCCGGGGCGAGCATGTGGCGGGGGTGACGGCCGAGCGGATCCGCAACGCGATCGCCGCATGCAAGGCCGACGAAAAGGCGGCGCTGCTCCTCGAAGGCTACAAGGAGCAGGCGATCCGGGCCCTCGATGGGCTTCTCGAGCCGACGCTCAAGGGCCTGCTGCGGCGCGTCCTCGGGAAGATTTTTTTCGAGGTGTCGTTTGAGGGCTCCTGCCGCGTGGCAGAGCAGGAGCGGCAGCGACACGCCCCAGCAGATGGGGAAGCCAACGCGCGTGCTCCCGCAGCGGAGCCGCTGCAAACCGTCACCGAACGGGCGTGAGCGGGCGCGCTCCAGAGCCAGCGACTCCAGATGCTCCAGGTCGCGCGGCTGGCGCGGCGGTCGCGGGCCGCGGTGGCCCCCCAGAGAGGCTCAAGGGATGGGCCCGGAAGCGATCCGCGGCCTCAAAGCCAAGCAGCGCGGGCGGCGGAGTGGAGCGGCGTCGTAGCGGCGTGGTCGAGATAGGGCACGGGGCGGCACTTGTGGCAGAACGTGCTTTGGGAAGCTCATGCTAATCCCCGTGCGGGTCAGCTTCACCGAGGAAAAAGCACCGCAAACTTCCCCCTGC
>JBAWVV010000562.1:0-2752 GCA_037147115.1 Planctomycetia bacterium
CCCAGGCCTTCACCGTCTCCTCGTCCTTGACGACCCACTTCGCCACCTCGTCCCAGGAGATGTCAAATGCGACGTGGTCGAGTGCGTGATCGCGGCACATCTCGTCGAGCAGGGCAACGTGGTTGGCAGTCGGGCCGACGAACCGGCCCAGCCCCGGGTCCCAGCCTCACGACTTCCCGACGAATGGGCCCAAGGCCCGCTTGCAGGCGCGGAGGAAGCGGCGCACCGGGCCGTGCTTAACTTCGCCGCCGAGGAGGCACTGCTCACTCACCCCCCGCGCCGCCGCCCGGCTCGCGGCCAAATCGCCGCCGGTGCGCCGGAAGACTTCGTAGTCGAGGAAGATGCCGACGCGCGACGGGTCACGCAGCGGCGCGTGGAAGGAGAGCGACGTGGCCCCCCGCCAGGTCTCAAGCGCCGGCACGAGCCGGCCAGAGCCGTCGTCGAGAAGGTCATTGCGGACGAAAAACGCGTCGAGCTTCGGCACCACCTTGACCAGCGAGTAGCCCGCCTCCTCCGCGGCCATCACAAGGCATTTCAGCGACACGCCATAGCCCCGGTCCTCCTGCCAGCGCTCGGCCGGGTCGTCGGGGAAGGTGATCGCCGCTTCGAGCGGAAAGTGGGAGTTGTATTCGACCGAAAACACCCGCGCCCGGAAGCTTTTCAAAAGAGCCCGAAACACCCACAGGTCGGTCGAGTCGAGATCGATCGAGACGTAATCAGGCTCCGCCGGCACCCCATGCCGCGTAAACACCTCGACGATGTTCGCGGCGGTGAGAAACTCACGATGGAGATTGATAGCCGGGTTTTCATGGCCGCCGTCGAGGAGCAGCGCCCGCCACCCCTGATGGAGGACGAGATTGGCGACATTCGACCCGAAGCCACCGGTGAGCGAATCACAATCAAACCCGAACTCCACCGCCAGCGGCGGCGTGTTGACCGTGCCGATCTGCGCGAAGATCACTCCCAGAACCCCGTCTTGTTCCCCCTGGGAATGGCGGCCTTTGACAAACTCCGTGGCGGCCAGCTCTTCGACCCAGCGTTTCATCCCTGATTCTCCGCGCCTCGTGAGCCGCACCATCCCAGCGGCGGCAGTATACTCATAGCCCTCAATTCCCCGGGATGGGACGCCTTGGGGACAGCCACCGGGAGCTCCTTTATGCCACGCGCCTGCTGCCTGCTTGTGGTGGTTGCTTGCCTCGCCGTCGCGGCGCCTGTGGTCGCCGAAGAGGCGACCCCCGCAGAGAAGATCGAAATCCACGACGGGTTTGCCGTCGAGCGGCTCCTGTCGGTGCCACGGGAGCTCGGATCGTGGGTGGCGTTTTGTTTCGATGATCGCGGCCGGATCTACGCTTCCGATCAGGGGCCGCGGCTGTTTCGAATCACGCCGCCGCCGATCGGCTCCCACATCGAGCCGGTCGTGGAGATCGTCTCCGAGGTGTGGGGGCATTCCCAGGGGATGGCCTTCATCCATGGAGCCCTCTATTCCGTTCAACACGGCGACCACCACCCCGATCGCTTTCGCCCCGACGTCCTCCGGCGGATCCGCGACAGCGATGGCGACGATCGGCTCGACGCCGCCGAGACGCTCATCGAGTTTCCCCGCGCTAGCGGCGATGCGGCGAATTGGTACGAGCACAGCTACCACGCCGTCATCCCCGGGCCCGACGGCCGATCGATCTGGCTCGTCAGCGGCGACCGCAACGGCCTCCCCGGTGACCGTGTCCGCACCCCAAAGCTGTGGAACCGCGACAGCTGGGAATATCCATTCAGCGAGAGTCCCTACTGCGGCGGCTGGGTCGCCCGGGCCGATCTCGACGGCCGGAATCTGGAGGTCATCTGCATCGGCCTCCGCAACGGCTACGACCTCGCCTTCGACGCCCGAGGCGATTTGTTCACCTTCGACAGCGATCTCGAAAACGACTTCGGGCTCCCCAACTACCGACCTACCTCCATCCGCCAGATCACCAGTGGCGGTGACCATGGCTGGGGAGGACGGGCCGGCGAGATGCTCTGGAGTTGGAAGCCCGACTGGGAGGAGATCCAACCGCCGATCCTCGACATCGGCCCCGGCTCCCCCACCGGAATCTGCTTCGGCCACGACGCCGCCTTCCCGCCGCGCTACCGCGAGGCCCTGTTCGCCTGCGATTGGAGCTACGGGCGGATGTTCGCGGTTCACCTCGAGCCCCACGGTGCCACCCACACCGCCGAGGCCGAGCCCTTCTTGAGCGCGCAGGGTCTCCCGATCGCCGATGTCGCCGTCTCCCCCACTGACCATGCCCTTTACTTCCTCACCGGCGGCCGCGGCACGCAATCGGGGCTCTATCGCGTCACCGCTACCGGCACAACGCCTGCCGACACCAGCCCCGCCCCCGGCGAATCATCCACGGCGCTTCACGACGTGCGGATCAGCCTCGAGCACTTTCATGGCCAGGCCGATTCCGCCGCCGTCGCTGCCGCCTGGCCGAACCTCGGCCATGCCGATCGGGCGATCCGAGCCGCAGCCCGGGCGGCGCTGGAATGGCAGCCGGTCGAGAGTTGGAAAGCGCGGGCCCTCGCCGAGACCGCGCCGCGGACTGCGCTCCAGGCGCTCCTTTCTCTGGCCCGCGCCACCGCCGGCGACAAGGGCATCCAGCCGGAGATCCTCTTAGCGCTTGGCCGCTTCGACTTTTCCGCGCTCTCTCCCGACGAGCAGGCCTGGTATCTGCGGATTGTGACGATCTCGGCCTCGCGCCACGGAATGTTCCCGCCGGAG